>JAFLJV010000162.1 GCA_022712845.1 Sulfurimonas sp.
TATTGCATTCTCACTTTATAAAAATAATAAACAATATGATAAAAATTATCATCAACAAATTTCTAAAGCAGTTACTTAGTGTATAAAAATGTAACATGTATATGTTAAATTTGTAATATTTTTAACGTGGCGACTCGACCTGATTCCAAATATTTTGAAGTTTGTATGGGCGATTCATGGTGTGTGCTACTAACTATTTGAATATTTTAAAAATGATATATTTTATTGTGGGCATAAACTAAATGTTATAAAAATTCATACGTATTTTTGCAGACCTTGAAAAGCTAAAATAAAATCATTTTTGAACGTGAAAAAAATGTAACTGTTTGAACGAAGTGAGTTTTACATTTTTAGTTCAAAAATGGTTTTGTTTTAGGTACTCACGTAGTGAGCTTTGAGACTTCTGCAAAGTCTTTTTGGTTCTTTTTTGACTAAAAAAAAGAATGAGAAAGTTTAAAGAAAGTTGCTACTTTTATCTGCTTGTCTATTACCTTTTTTTAGTAGGAATAAATAATGATAAAATAATAGCTAAAATATATGTTGGTATTATATAAACAATTACTATATTTATCCAACCGTTGCTCATAAATTTAAATATAGCATCTATATAACTAATGTTAATAATAAGTGATGATGTTATGAGAATAATGTATAAATTATATTTTTTCTTTAATATTGTATAAGTTTTTATGTACAATAAAATTCCAATTGATATTAATATTGAATAAATAAAAATAAATATTAAAGTAATAAAAAAAGCACCAAGCATTCCTACGTCTTTAGCTGTGTCTTGACAAGAAAATAAACAATTTGCAATCATTCCAATAAGTACACTTGTTATAATTACAAATGCTATATGTCTAGAGATTTCTTTCAAGATTTACCTTTTTTTTGAGATTGAGAAGAAATGTAATAAGAAGATTCATTATCATAAATCACAACAGTATCAGCAAGTAAATCATGCAATCCTCTCTTATCCTTCCTAAAAGCAACCATAAGAAAACCAATAAGAAAAATAAGAGTGGAGATAATGTAACCAAAAGAACGAGTAATAGCTTGCTTGTTGTCTATGTCTTTAAATGTTTTTGCATCAACTATTTTGATATTTGCAAATCTTTTTCCAGGAGTTGCACCATGCATTTTTTTCCAAAATATTATCGATATGGTAAAGAGTATTATTAAGTTTATAACATCCCAAGTTCTATCCATTTTAGGCATGTTGGATAAGGCTTTTTCTGCATTTCCACTTAGAGCATATTTGATGTTTTGTTGATACTGAGAGAAGTCAAACCAGTTGCCATCACTTAGAAAGTAGATGACTATTCCTACTGGTACTGCTAAAACAAGAGTATCCACAAATGAAGCAATAAGACGAACCCAAAAGCCAGCGTATCTTACTTCATTCATTAGTTTATAGCCTTAAAATTAGTCTCATCTTTCATATACTAATTTGCCTTGATTAATTTCATCTAAAAACGAGCCTTTAGTCTCTTTTTTAATTGGCATTATATCTAGTGGAATGATTTTTGATAACTTTCTTAGTACTTTTCTATATTTTAAAGAAAGAGTTAAAAAATTATCTTTAGAATTTTGGATAATAGCTATATCTATATCATTTGGATTATCTGATTTTATAAATGAACCAAAAAGAATTATCTTATTTATTTCACTGAAATTTGATAATTTTTTTTTAATAATCTCTATAAAATTAGATTTTTCATTTTTTGTTAAAATCAAAATATTTCCTTTTTAGAGTATTATATCACACTAGCAATTATACGTGATAATTCGGTGCTTCTTGAGTGATGATAACATCATGTACATGACTCTCTTTTAGTCCAGCACTTGTTATCTCTACAAACTCTGCTCTATCCCAAAAAGTCACAATATCTTTACTTCCACAGTAACCCATTGATGCACGAAGTCCACCCATCATTTGATGAACTATTCCAGCTATGCTTCCACGGAAAGGTACACGACCTTCAATTCCCTCAGGTACTAACTTATCAGCGGCAGTTCCCTCTTGAAAATATCTATCGTTTGAGCCTTTTTGCATAGCTCCTATACTTCCCATACCACGGTATGATTTGTATTGGCGACCTTGAAACATGATAGTATCACCTGGAGACTCTTCAGTTCCAGCTAGAAGTGAGCCTGCCATAATACATGAAGCACCAACTGCTAAAGCTTTAGAGATATCTCCAGAGTATTTAATTCCACCATCAGCGATTACTGGAATACCATATGGTCTTGCAGCTTCAGCACACTCATCAATTGCAGAGATTTGAGGTACACCAACACCCGCTACAATTCTTGTTGTACAGATTGAACCAGGTCCGATTCCAACTTTTACAGCGTCAGCACCAGCTTCTATAAGTGAGATAACAGCCTCTTTAGTTGCAATGTTTCCTGCAATTACATCAACTTCCATCGTCTCTTTTATCTTTTTAACAGTATCTAAAATCCCTTTAGAGTGACCATGAGCAGAATCAAGAACTAAAACATCACATCCTGCATCTACAAGTGCTTTTGCACGATCAAATTGACCAACGCCAATAGCCGCACCAACAACAAGTCTACCAAATGCATCTTTGTTTGAGTTAGGGTACTCTATACGTTTTTTAATATCTTTAATTGTAATAAGACCTTTTAAAAAGCCACCCTCATCAATGATTGGAAGTTTTTCTATCTTATTTTTATGCATAATATCTGCCGCGTCATCAAGTGAGATGCCTTTTGTTGCAGTGATTAGTGGCATTTTACTCATAGCTTCATCAGC
>JAFLJV010000163.1 GCA_022712845.1 Sulfurimonas sp.
GTAAGCGTTTGTTTTTAACTAAAAAATATCAAAAAAAACCTGTAATTTATGCTCCAATTGTCACTAGATTTTCCAACCGTCATTGGTATACAGGTAAACCAATTCCATGGACCCCCAGACACTTCAACCAACCCAACGAATCGTGGGTTCAAAAGTTTAATGATAATCAGGCGAATACATTAAATGAAACTATTGCAAAGAGAAATGAGCTCGATCAATTATTTGAAATGCAACCAAGTGAAATAAAAGAATATTTCAATAATAAAACAAATGAGGCAGAAAAAAAGAAATATAGTGCACTAATTGCAAAAATAGAAAAAAAAGGACTTATTTACCGAGTACCTTCTTATTGGAGCAAATACAATGATAAAAATAAATTTCAAGCTATATTTAACGGAGATCAAACAATTGAGAGTACTAATGATTTCGCATGGGTGTATGGTGCTTTTATCTCTTGGTATTATCACTCATGTCAAAAATTCATACCACCTGGTTCACCAGGCTATGACTACACCGAACTAACGACCATTTCAGATAATTATTCAAGCACAACATTTCAAACTAACTCGAGTAAAATCAGAATAAAAGAAAAGTTTTTTAAACAAGCTAAATATTACAGCAATAAAGCCATCATGCCTGGATTTGGTAGCAATGGCCTTTTACAAACTATAATGAATGTAAGAAATCATAATAAAATTAAATTTGCAAAAGAATCTCTTCAATATTTAAAAGAGGATATATCCCAGTTATTTAGCGATGGAAAATGCAATTCAGGATTTTTAATGCAATTTGAGGAAAACTTGTATCGATTAGCTAATAATCTTGTTCCGTTACAAAAAGATAATAAAGTGTACCCTTACCGAGAAAATGACAAATAATGGCTTTAAAGTTAGAGTTACATCCCTGTGATTGAATATCCACTTTCAAGATGAAAACTACAAAAACTACACCCCAGGGGTAACATTTCCACTTTTCTAGTTCCCAAGTTTTACTTGTGGGTTTATACATAATTTTATCTATATTCTAATATATATACTCTCAAACAAAATAAGCTATATCACTTTTTAATCTTTACAAAACTATATTATTAATGTATAATAGTGTAAAGATAAGGAACTATTATGAAACGAGCTGTAAATTTACGACTTGAAGAGAGTGTGATTGTTACTTTAAATCGATTAAGCAAAGAGTTACACTCCACAAAAACTGAAGTTATTGAAAAAGCGATTAGTCTGTTTTCAAAACAAAATAATCTTCAACAAAACAAACTACTTCAATTTGCAGGAAAATTAAAGAGTCATGATGCTGATGGTATCCTATCAAGTATAAAAGAACATAAAAATTCAAAAGATTTTGAGTTAGATTTATAATGCAAAAATATTTAATTGATAGTGATATCTTAATATACTTTTTAAAGGGTAAACAAGAGGTTGTAGAAAAACTATCTCAAATCCCTGCTGATAGTTTATATATCTCAAGAATCAACTATACTGAACTTATTTATGGTGCGTATAACTCTACAAAAATAGAAAAAAATTTAAAAGTTATTGAGCCTTTTTTAGAAAATTTTAAAATTTTAGAGTTTGATAAAGACTCTAGTTTAATTTTTGCAAAAGAGAAAGCAAAATTAAAAAAAAGTGGAAATATTATTGCTGATATGGATTTAATGATAGCAAGTATCACCATAAGCAATGAATGCATTTTAATTACTAATAATCTAAAACATTTTCAGAGAATACAAAACTTACAACTTGAACCAAAATTATAATAAATAAATCACTTCTAAAGATAGTGATGGTGTTGAAATCGTTAGAATTATAAGTGCAAGAAAAGCAACAAAAATTGAAAAACAAATATATCAAAAAAGGTGTAAGTGATGAAAAATGAATATGATTTTACAGATGCCGAGCAAGGTAAATTTTATAGGCCTATCGAAGAGTTAGATATCCCGATATACTTAGATAATGATATATATAAAAATTTTCTTAAAAAAATTAAAGATAAAAAATTTTCTTTAAGTGAGATAATTAATTCACTTATCAAGCAAAATATAGAGATATCTAAACGAATAGCATCTTAATCACTTCTTCAATCTAATCCTCTGCGAATGAGTAATAGCAACAGCTATAGCATCTGTAATATCTAATTTGATAAAAGTTGCAAATATATGCTTTTATGGGTATTTTTAGTTTTTAATTGCTATAACTATGTAATAAATAGTTAAATACCTCAAGGGAGTAGATTTATGCAACTATCTAAAAAAGAAGCTCAAATAGTTAAAAGTGCTATAAGCACATGGACTAAAGACAAAGTAATTACTCAAGAACAATCGGATGTACTTGTAGGCTCATATAAAATTACTCATTTTGATTGGAAACGAGTTGCTAAATATTCCTTTTGGTTAGCAATTTTTAGCATAATCATCTCAGTATCTTCCGCATTAGCAGACGAATGGTTGATGGCACTTATCAAGAAAATATTTAATGCACCAGATATCGTTAAATGCACTGGTTTGGCATTATTATCTGCAAGTCTTTATTATCTGGGTGTGCGTCGTAAAAACAATTATCCAGAAAAAATATATAGCAATGAGGCATTTTTCTTTTTGGGCGTTTTAGCAACTGCAGCTTCTGTAGCCTATTTCGGCAAAGTTATAGATACTGGCTCTGGTCATTTCTCACTACTCTTACTATTAGCATCTGTTATCTATGCAATATTAGGTCTCTGGTTTCCATCGAAACTCGTCTGGATCTTTGCTCTTTTATCTTTAGGTAGCTGGTTTGGAGCTGAAACAGGTTATGTTTCTGGTTGGGGAGCATATTATTTAGGTATGAATTACCCAATGCGTTTTGTATTGTTTGGTCTCATTCTTTTAGCTGCTAGTGCATACGTTTTCAAACAATGGAGCAAACGCTCTGATTTTCTTGCTTCTACTAGGGCAATAGGATTACTCTATTTATTTATAGCACTATGGATTATGTCAATATTTGGTAACTATGGTGATGCAGCATCGTGGGAAAAAGCAAAACAAATAGAGCTATTTCATTGGTCTATACTCTTTGGTATCGCTGCAATTATTAGCATTTATCATGGTGTTAAATATGATGATGGTATGACAAGAGGGTTTGGAATAACATTTATATTTATAAATCTTTACACTCGATTTTTTGAATACTTTTGGGAAGACACACATAAAGCAATATTCTTTGCGTTACTGGCCATAAGTTTTTGGTATTTAGGCTCAAGGGCTGAGAAAATATGGAACGTTAGTGCTATGCCACATTTAACAAATCGCTCAAGTTAGCCCAAATATTATAACCTACTTCTTCAATCTCACTCTCTGCGAGTGAGTAATAGCAACAGCTATAGCATCCGTAATATCCAGTGGTTTTATCTCTTTTTTTATATTTAGTAATCTTTTTACCATAAAAGCAACTTGCTCTTTTTGTGCTTTTGCTTTGCCTGTAAGAGCTTTTTTTACTTGAAGGGCAGTGTACTCACTAAACTCTCCGAATTGTTGAAGGATTGTGAGCATTATCGCTCCACGAAATTGTGCTAGCTTTATGGTTGTTGCAGGGTTGTGTGCATAAAAGATATCTTCCATTGCAACTTCATCTATTTTATGAGCTTTAAATATAGACTCAAAAGCTTCAAACATTTGTGGGATTTGAAACTGTAACTCATCTGCCTTTATTTTTATAAGACCAGCTTCAACAAGTGCTATCTTTCCTTTTTCTAAAGATATAAGTGCGTAACCCATATTTCTAGTTCCAGGATCTATTCCTAAAATTATCATTTATTAGTTGATATACTCTTCTGTATCTTCATCCCAAGAGGTAAATGCAGCCATTGTTATCAGGAGTAAAACACCAACAGCAAGTGAACTAACATACACTGTAACTTCATTTACCACTTCAACTCTTTTTATAATTGCATAAAAGATAAAAGATAATATAAAAAGAAATATACCTTTAAATATAAGCTCTTTTTCAACTATTCTCATCATTAAACAAACTACACACATTGATAATGCAAATAAAATTATTCCTGATACAATATCTATGCTTGGTAAAAATTCTTTTATAAAATCAATAACAACAGATAAAGTAACAAATATGATATCCATCATTTGAAAAATGAACCCTGTTGAATTTTCCATTCTGCACTACCTATATTTTAATTTTAATTTGTTAAAGCAAACTTAATACCAATATTTAAATATTTGAACTTGTTATTCACTTATTCACATTTTAGTTATTCACATATTTTTAACTGTATTTATGCAAAAAATTGATAGTATTCACATATATTAAATTAGATAGGATTTTATGTGAATATAGGTCAAGAAGTTTTAACACTACTAAAAGAGGAAATAAAAGAGGTTGAATATACTAGATATATAAAAAATTTAATTTATGATACAAAAAAATCTACTACTGATTTAGCTATATTTTATGCTCCAAATGCTTTAGTATCTAACTGGATAAAAAGTAAATATACAAATAAAATCAAACATCTTTTTGAAATAAAAAACAATACTAAAGTAAACATCAAAATTACTCTAAAAAACTCTACTGTTAAAACAAAAAAACAAAAAATTGAGCAAAAAACTCAAATACACTCACTTTTAAATCCTTCTCATTCATTTAACAATTTTATGGTTGGTGGATCAAATCAATTTGCATACTCTGCTGTTAAAAGTGTAAGTGAGAAAGCTGGTGAACTTTATAATCCACTTTTTATCTATGGTGGTGTTGGTCTTGGTAAAACTCACCTTATGCAAGCAGCTGGTAATATCTTTCAAAATCAAGGAAAGATAGTTATATATACTACAGTTGAGCAGTTTTTAAATGATTTTATACGTCATGTAAGAAACAAAACTATGGATAGATTTCAAGAAAAATATCGTCAATGTGATGTTCTTCTTATAGATGATATTCAATTTTTAAGTAATAAAGAGGGTATTCAAGAAGAATTTTTTCATACTTTTGAAGCTCTTAAAGGAGCTGGTAAACAGATAATTTTAACAGCAGATCAACATCCTAAAAAAATAGCAGGATTAAAAGAAAGACTTCAAAGTAGGTTTGAGCATGGTCTTGTTGCAGATATTCAACCTCCAGAGTTAGAAACAAAAATAGCAATTATCAAAAATAAATGTGAAATTAATAAAGTTGTACTTACTAATGATATCATTAATTATATTGCAACTGTAATAGAAAATAATGTTCGTGAGATAGAAGGAATATTATCAAAACTTCATGCTTATTCTCAACTTATGCATGTAGATATTGATTTAGAATTTGTAAAAAATGTATTAAAAGATCAAATTCAAGAAAATCGTGCAAATTTAACTCTTGATATTATCACTAAAAGTGTTGCTAAAAATTTAAATATAAAACCAAGTGAAATTTGTTCAAAAGGTAGAAGTAAAAATTTAGTTTATGCTAGAAGAATTTCTATTTATCTTTGTCGTGAACTTACTCAAAATACTATGCCTCAACTTGCTCAATACTTTGGTATGAAAGACCACACAGCCATTAGTCATACTCTTAAAAAGATAAATTTTTTACTAGAAAATGATGAAGATTTTAAAGTAAAAATAGAAGAATTAACAAATAAAATTACTTCATTATCTTAAAAATGCAAAAAAATACTAAAAAAAAGATATACTTGTATATGTGAAGAGTTGTGAATAAAACAGGTGTCGTTCATCACATCTAAACAACTCTTAAATAGGAGGTTAAACAGTGATATTCACAAATTCACTTCCCCCTACTACTAATACTATAATTTTATAATATAAATAGGAAATTCAATATGAAAATAACAATGCAAAAATCTATAATAGAAAATATCTTAATTCATGCTCAACCATTTTTAGAAAAAAAAGA
>JAFLJV010000164.1 GCA_022712845.1 Sulfurimonas sp.
CATGGTTCTATGTGTTTTGCATATAGTGGAAGATGTCTTATCTCAACTCTGCAGAGTGGTCGTGTTCCAAATCGTGGTTCATGTGCTAATGATTGTAGATTTCCTTATGAGATATATGCTGCAAATCCTGAAACAGGAACACTTTTTAGACTTGAAGAGGATGAGGGTGTTGGAACTTATATAATGAATGCAAAAGATTTAAATCTTGCTTCACATATGCAAGAGATTTTAGACTCTGGTGTAGTTGATTCTGTAAAAATTGAAGGGCGTACAAAAACTGCTTATTATGCAGCTGTAACTGCAAAAGCATATAGAATGGCAATCGATGATTATTATAAAGATGAAGTAGATACAAATAAATATCAGTATGAACTTCAATCTCTTCAAAACCGTGGTTATACAGATGCTTATTTAGTCTCTCGTCCATTTGAGAGACATGATACACAAAGTTTAAATTTTACAATGCAACTTGGAACTCACCAAGTGAGTGGAGTTGTTAACGAAGAAGGAACACATTTTTTGTGTAAGTATAAAACCCTTCCTAATGATGAGCTAGAAATTGTAGCTCCATTAGGTAGTAAAATAGAGATAGTTGATAATGAAATAGGTTCAACATATGAAAAAGATGGAAAAATATATATGAAATTAAAACAGCTTTTAGCAGAAAATAAAAAAGTTTGGGAGGAAGTTCATAGTGGAAATATAAATCCTATAACACTTCCAACTAAATTTTCACCATATACATTTTTAAGAATACCATCTAACGAAGATATGGGAACATATCCTAAAGCATAAAATTAAAAGGAAAAAAATAAATGAAAAAGTTTTTATATAGTTTTGTGTTTTTATTTACATCACTTTATGCTAGTTTAGAAGAAGAAGATATGGCAGGTATATATATTGAATTTGGAATATTTTTAACTGTTGTATTTATAATGGCAGTAGTTTCTAATAAAATTTCTTCAAGACATGCTAGGGAGTATGCAGAAAAAAATAAGATTAAAGTTGATACTACTACCTTAGATAAAAAAAATATTCTGTATAAAGAAAATAGAATTAAAGAATTATCAAAATTAATGGAGGATGGTGCTATTAGTAGAAATGAATTTTTAGTGATAAAGAGATGGTTATATAACTAATGAATAATGTACTCTATGATATAATTTCAAAAATTAAAATATAGGAAAAAAAGATGAAATTTGTATCAATAGTAATGGGTTCAAAAAGTGATTATGAAGTGATGAAGTCGTGTTCAGACACATTTGAAGCATTTGGTGTTAATTATGAGATGATTATCTCTTCTGCTCACCGCTCACCTGAGAGAACAGCAACATATATTAAAAGTGCTGAAGAAAAAGGTGCTCAATGTTTTATCGCTGCTGCTGGTATGGCTGCTCACTTAGCTGGTGTTTTATCTTCTAAAACTGTTAAGCCTATTATTGGTGTTCCTATGAGTGCTTCAGCATTAAGTGGAATTGATGCATTACTTTCAACTGTGCAAATGCCAGCTGGAATGCCAGTTGCTACTGTTGCAATAGGTAAAGCAGGAGCAATTAACTCTGCTTACTTAGCTATGCAAATATTAGCTTTAGGTAATGAAGAATTAGCAATTAAACTAAAAGAAGATCGTATAGCAAAAGCTAAAAAAGTAGAGATGGATTCTATGGAGATTGAAACAATAATTGCATAAAAACTAACTTTTACTTAATCAAGAGGAATTTACATGAAGTGGATGAATGATGAAGAGTATATGGAGTTAACGGGTTTAGAACTATCAGCTATTGAAGACTTAGCTGCTAGAGGTAAGTTAACCATAAAAGTTGAAGATGGTGTTAGATATATAGATCCATCAAAAGGGACACAAGATGTTGTTCCAACTCAACTTAAAGAACTATCAGCTCGTAATACTCATGAAATGATAGTGCAACCTCAGTTTGTTGAAAAAACAATAGGTACTATCATTAATCTTCATGAAAAAGTTCTTGATGCAAAAGATGAAACACTTGAAGCTGTAAAAGTGGAAAATGAGTTCTTAAGAGAAGCACTAGAATCTCTACAAGAACTTTATGATGAAGATAGAAATACTATAGCTACTTTAACACAACAACTAAAACTTTCACAACAAGAAGTTGAATTTATGAGAAGAAAATATAAACTTATGTGGAATAAAGCCATAGAAGAACATACAAACTAAATAGATTAAAACATGACAATAGATGAAGAGTGTGTTAGTTGTATTATAAACCAGAGTGCTAAAGTTGCAGATGCAATTAAAGCAAATAGCGATTTAAAAGAAAAACTAGTCTCACATGTAGAACTCTTAAGTAAAGAATTTTCTTACGATAATAATCCTCCAGAAATAGCCTCTTATGTTTATGAAGATATGGCAAAAATTGCCAATAAAGTAGATCTTTATGATGAAATAAAAATAGCTTCAACTAAAAAAGCACTCTCATTTATACCTTTTTTAAAAGATAAACTCTCTAATTCAACTAACAAACTCTTAACAGCCACAAAAATTGCAGTAGCTGGGAATGTTATAGATTTAGCTGCTGCTGTAGAATTTGACTTAGGAGAGGAGTTGAAAAAAATCTTTAATACAGATTTTGCATGTGATGATTTTGATATTTTACAAAATGAATTAAAGAAAGCAAAAAAGGTATTAATCATAGGTGATAATGTTGGTGAGCATATATTTGACTATATGTTTATAGAGACTTTAAAAGAGTTATATCCAAATATAAACTATTCATATATGGTTAGGGGTAATCCAATCATAAACGATGTAACTATAAAAGAAGCAAAGGAAGCTGGTTTTGATAAGCTTTGTGAGCTTGTTGATAGTGGAGTGAATACTCCAGGGTTTACTTATAATCGTGCAAATAATTATTCTAAAAAACTTTTTGATAAGGTTGATTTAGTTATCTCAAAAGGGATGGGAAACTATGAATGTTTAAGCCCATCTCATAGAAAAAATATCTGTTTTTTACTCAAAGTGAAGTGTGAAGTTGTTGCAACTTCACTTAGTAAACATGTTGGAGATATAGTCTGCAAAATGATGTAATAATCTAACTTTTAACTCTAAAGTGTATAATTATGAAAATATAAAATCAAGGTACTTTAATAATGATTACATTTAGTGAAATGCTTCTAAAACTAC
>JAFLJV010000227.1 GCA_022712845.1 Sulfurimonas sp.
TTGATAGATATTTAAACACTACAGTTGGTGCAGGTATGATAATTGACAGTTTGGAATCAATACAAAATAGTAATGATAATAAAGAGTATACTAGTGCTGAAAAAGCATTAAATACTTATATAAGAGAAAACTTTCCTGAGTGGGAATGTAAAGAGATTTAATTAGGAACTTATTATGGCAAAAGAGACAGCAGCACAAAGAGTGGAGAGAATTAAAAAAGAAAAAAGTGGTTTAGATGTACTTAAAGATATTCATCACTATGCAACTTCAGGAGATGAGTTAAACCCTGAAGATATAGATAGATTTAAATGGTATGGTCTTTATACTCAAAATAAAAATCTACAATCAGATGACGATGAAACTCAATACTTTATGTTAAGAGTTAAACTAGTTCAAGGTTCTATGAATTTAGAGCAAATAAGAGCTGTTTCCACTATTGCAAAGGAATTTGCAAAAGGAACTGTTGATTTTACAACAAGACAAGATGTGCAGTTTCACTTTATTCAAGTTCGTGATTTACCTGAGATTTTCTCAAGATTAAAAAATGTAGGTCTTAGTACAGTTTTTGCTGCTGGTGATGTTCCTAGAAATATTGCAACTTGTCCTGTAGCTGGAGTTGATAAGAGTGAGATCTGTGATGTTAGAGATCTTGTTGAAGAGATACACAATTATTTTAATGGAAATAGAGATTTAGTTAATTTACCAAGAAAGTATAAAGTTGGTGTAAGTGGATGTTCTAAACATTGTATGGGACATGAAATTCAAGATTTATCTTTTACTGCTGTAAACAAAGATAATAAAATTCTTTTTGATGTAAGTGTTGGTGGTGGTTTAGCTTCAAATAAACAGTTTGCACAACATATTGGTTATGTATCAGCTGAACAAGTATTAGATGTTACAAAAGTAGTAAGTATAATATATAGAGATCATGGACTAAGAGAAAATAGAAGAAAAGCTAGACTAGGGCATCTTATAAAAGAGTGGGGAATAGAGAAGTTTAAAGATGAGGTTGAAAATAATCTTGGCTTTAAATTAAAAGATGAGTCAACCCAAAAATATACCCCATATAGTAAGAGAGAGCATTTTGGTATTAATAATTCAAAAGACAATAGTAAGTCATATGTTGGTTGTGCAATAAGTGGTGGTGCTATTGGAGATAAAGGTTTAAGTTATTTAGCAGATATCTTAGAAAAAAATGGTGCTACAACGATAAGCATAACACCAACACAAAACTTTGTTGTACTTGATGTTCCTAATGAGAATGCTCAAAACTTAGTAGGAGAGTTGAGTGCTAAAGGTATGGATGCTAATCCAAACCCTTTTAAAGCTAGAACTCTTTCATGTACAGGCATAAGATTTTGTAAGTTTGCAATTAGTGAAACAAAAGATAGTGCTATGGCTTTATCAGACTATCTTTATGATAGATTTCCTGAGTTTAATGAGACTGTATCAATCTCAGTAAATGGGTGTCCAAATTCATGTGCACATCCCCTTGTGGTTGATATAGGTCTTTTAGGATCTAAATTTAAAAATGAAGATGGTGAAACCGTTGCAGGATTTGAGTTAATTTTAGGTGGTAACCTAGAGGGAAGTGAGAGTAGTTTTGGTAAAAAGACAGGGGTAAAGCTTGTTTCTCAAAATGCTGGTGAAATTGTAGGGGAGTTAATTGAAGATTATCTTCAAAGTGATTATAAAAACTTTCATGAATACGCAGCTGGAAGAGTAGATGAATAAAGATATTTTCCGTCCACTTCTAAATAAAACAGAAGATATTCATGATGAGTTGTCTCATCATACAATTGGTTTGTATAAAAAATATTATTTTGATTATACAGCTTCTGGTTTAGCATATGACCCTATAGAAAATCGTCTTTTAGAAGTACTGCAAACTTATGCAAATACTCACTCTGAGGGAGCAGCATTGGCTGCAACAACAAGTGAATATTATGCACAAGCAAGAGAAAAACTTTATGAACACTTGGGATTAAGTGATGATTATATTATTATCCCTAATGGTTGTGGTGCAACAGCTGCTATTAAGCGTTTTCAAGAGTTAATAGGTATCTATATCCCACCTGCTACTATAAAGAGGTACAGTATAGATGTAGATGAAAAAAAGATGCCTCTAGTTATTGTTGGACCTTATGAGCATCACTCAAATGAGATTAGCTATAGAGAAGCACTTTGTGAAATTGTAAGGATTCAAATAGATGATGAGGGTTTGATTGATTTTGAGCATTTTGAAGAAATATTAAAAGAAAATTCACATAGAGAGATAATAGGCTCTTTTTGTACAGCTTCAAATGTTACAGGGATTATCACTCCTTATGAAAAAATATCAAAACTCTTAAAAAAATATGGTGCATTGGTATGTTTTGATGCAGCAGCCTCATCTCCATATATGAACATAGACTGTACTTTATATGATGCACTATTTTTATCACCACATAAATTATTGGGTGGACCTGGTTCATGCGGGCTTTTAATTATAAATAAAAAAATAATTGATGATACTTTGCCACCAACATTTGCAGGTGGGGGAACATTCTCTTTTGTAAGTAGAACAAAACACACATATAAAAGTGATTTACAAGTTAGAGAAGAAGCAGGAACGCCAGGAATACTGCAACTTATAAGAGCTTCTTTAGCTTATCAGTTAAGAAATGAGATAGGTTTTGGGTTTATAAAAAAGCAAAAAATTATACTTTTTAATCTTTTTATTAGTGAGCTTAAAAAAATTCCTAATTGTGAAATATATGGAAATATAAATGAGGAAAATATAGGTATTATCTCTTTTAATATTGAAAATCTAAATCCATTTGATATCTGTAAAGCTCTTTCTGAAATATATGGTATTCAAACAAGAGCAGGATGTTCTTGTGCTGGTCCATATGGTCATGATTTACTTGGGATAAAAGGTCAAGCAAATATGGAAGAACAACCTGGGTGGATAAGAATTAGTATACATTATTCCCAAAAAGAAGAAGATATTATTAACCTCCTCTCAGCAATTAAACAGAGTATAAAAAA
This sequence comes from Sulfurimonas sp., assembly GCA_022712845.1. The sequence continues at coordinate 3,031 of JAFLJV010000227.1, forward strand.
ATTAAAATAATCAACAGAACATCATCAGATATACTTGATTTTTTTGAAAACTTAAATATTAAAGATGGTGATTTATTTGAATTAGAACTCTCTAATTTAGATATTGAAAAATTTGGATATAAAGCTTTCATAGATTTAGCACAACTGTTTTTTATGAAGATGTTAACCCCGATAAAAAAAGATGAAAATCACACTATATTAATATTTAAAAAATTAAATAGAAATAACTCTTTTCATAAAGTAAAGAAAGATAGTGAAAAATATGGTATTGATAGTGAATTTTTTACTATAGATAAAACTTTACAGTTTAGTTTTTTATACCATTATCAAAAAGCATTAGAATTTATAGATATCAAAAATAAAACAAGAGTTTTAAATCTAGGTATTAATAAAGGTGATGAGTTTACAGTTATACAAAACATGCTCTCTCTTGTAGAATTCAATGCTAAAGAATTTGTTGGAATAGACTACTCAAAAACTGCTATAGAATACGCTCAAAAGGATTTTAAACAAGAGAACATAGAGTTTGTTTGCCATGATATAAATGAACTTGATAGTTTAAAATTAAATCCATTTGATTTAATAATCTCTATAGGAACACTTCAAAGCTCAAATATAAATTTTAATAGCACCTTTATGTCAATATATCAAAGTTATCTGAAAAAAGATGGAGCAATTATACTTGGTTTTCCAAATTGTAGATGGATAGATGGTGAAATGATTTATGGTGCATCTGCTCCAAACTATAATTTTAATGAGATGAGTTTAGTTTTAAAAGATATACATTTTTGTAAAAAATATCTGCAACAAAAAGGTTATAGAGTGGTTATTACAGGTAAAGATTATTTATTTTTAACTGCTAGAAAAATTGCTTAAATCATAACCAAAATGGTTTATATATCGTTTCTATATTCTGATATACTACTAAATAAAAATTTAATAAGGGAATAATTATGAACAATCACGGACTGTTTTGCGGTAATGAATTATTTCAAAAAAGCTATTTTAAAGCTAACGAAAAAGAGTTTTTAGAGTTAGTAGAAAAGGGTCAACACCCAAAAGCTCTTTATATAGGTTGTTCAGATTCTCGAGTTTTACCAAATTTAATAACAAAAAGCTCTCCAGGAGATTTATTTGTAATTAGAAATGTTGGGAATTTTGTTGCACCTTTTAAACCAGATGAAGATTTTCATTCAACTGCATCGGCAATAGAGTATGCTGTAAGTGTTTTAAAAGTTAAAAATATCATAGTGTGTGGACACACACATTGTGGAGCTATTGAAGCTATTTGTAGTAAAGAAGAGTTAAATGACCCAGAGTTAATTCATACAAAAAAATGGCTAACATTAGGTGAGAGAGCAAAATCACAAGCTCTTGTAGCTTTAGGTCCAAATGCAAAAAAAGATGAGCTTCTTCGTCTTACAGAAAAGCTTTCTGTTATCTCTCAGGTTGAGAACCTTTTAACTTATCCATCAGTTAAAAAAAGAGTTGATGAGGGTGTAATAGCAATTCATAGTTGGGTTTATGATATAGCAAGTGGAGAGATAGAGTTCTATGAGCCAGAAAGCTCACAGTTTCTTCCACTAAGTACACTTAAAAAATCATAATAACCATTTTTTCATCCAAACACTAAGTACGTAAAGACCCCATATATGTTGTTTAAAAGCTCCTGAGGGGGCGTTATTTATATACTCATCAAGTTTTTCTTTTTTAAATAAGTTAGTTTTTTTATTTACCTCTTGAATCAACTCTATTTTTTTGGATTCTATTAAGTACTCCATATATGGATTTGAGAAACCTTTTTTCTTTCGTGAGAGTATTTTTTTATCTAAGTGAGGTTTCATAATTTCTTTAAGTAGTGATTTTGTAATTTCATTTTTGTAGCGAAGTTTTGGATCTATGCTAAATACTAAAGAGGCTAATTTATGGTCTAAAAAAGGTGTTCGTGATTCAATTGAGTGAGCCATGCTTACACGATCGAGTTTTGTAAGAAAATGTTCTGCTTGAAAAAGGTTTAAATCTATATAGCTGTACCAAATACTCTCATCATTATGCTCTGAAGCTTCAAATTTATCTCTATAGTTTTTTAGATACTTTAGTGATTGATTATCTTTAATATTTTGTTTCATTAAAAGATTTTTTTGAAGGTCAGTAAAATTTTCACCTGAAGTACGAAAGAATAAAGTATCATCAAAAATTCTTTTATAATATTCCCATTCTCTGTTCATTGAAAAGTTTGAGTGAAAATATTTTTTTAACCAGTTTTTATTATTTAATTTTGATAGATTTTCTATATCTAAGTACTCAAAATATTGTCGATAGCCTAAAAATAGTTCATCACTTCCTTCACCACTCAAAACTACTTTATAGCCATCTTCTTTTATTTGTTCAAATAGTAAATATAAAGGGATAGAAGCGGGATCATTTAATGGTTCATCTAAAGTATCTAAAACTTTATCACTTGCATTTATAAAGTCACTTTGTGATATCTCAACTTGGGTGTTATTAAGATTTAAAAATTCTGCACTCTCTTTTGCATTTTGTCTTTCATCATACTTTTTAAACTCTTTATAACCTAATGTATATGTTTGTAAATTAACATCATTTTTTAGAGCATAAGCATTTATAGTTGCACTATCTATTCCTCCAGATAAAAGTGAAGCCATTGGCACATTAGAGTTTAAACGAAGAGAGATAGATTCATCAAGTAGTTTTTCTAAAGAACTAACAGCCTCATCTTTGTTAGTGATAATGTTAGGTTTGTTATCTAGTAAATCAAAATATTTTTTTATCTCTATAGAATTATCTTGAAAGATTAGATATTCTCCAGCTGCTAGTTTTTTAATACCCTTAAAAAATGTAAATGGTGGAGTTGGAGCGAGAAAAGAGAGATAACTTAAAAGAGCATCTTCATCCATTTCAATATTATTTAAAAAAGGGATAAGAGCTTTTATCTCAGAGGCAAATATAAAACTTTTTTCTTCAAGATAAAAAAGAGGTTTTTTACCAAGCCTATCACGAAATAGATATAGTATTTTGTCATCAAATAAAGCTATCGCAAACATCCCTCTTAAATACTTTACAAACTCTACTCCCCACTTTAAATAAGCTGCTATTATAACCTCACTATCACTATTTGTTTTAAATTCAAAACCATTTGATAGTTCTTCTTTTAACTCTTTAAAATTATAAATTTCACCATTAAAAGAGAGTAAAATATTTTGATGCTTTAGTGGTTGATTTGAGCGTGAGTGAGTGTCAAGTATGCTGAGTCTTTGATGGGAAAAGAAAAGATTTTTGCTTTGAGAGATACCACAAAAATCGGGACCTCTATGTGCTAAAAGAGAAAGAGCTTTTTTCGCTTTAAGCTCTTCATATTCCCCTATAATTCCAAAAATAGCACACATATAGCGTTACTCTAGATTTATTTTAAAAGTTCAATTTCAATACGACGATTAAGTGCACGACCTTCTGCCGTTTTGTTAGTA
>JAFLJV010000165.1 GCA_022712845.1 Sulfurimonas sp.
TCTAATGTCCCACACAAACTAAACGACTTCGTCAAAGCCAACACTTCATCTAAGTATCTCTTCTTCCCATCTTCGAGTCCAAGTATATGGTTTGCCGAAGGAGCTAGTAACATATGAGCCTTTGTTTCATACTCGCTATAGTCAAACCCATGATACATATTATTTACTATATCTAATCGCTTCAACATCTCTGCAAGTGCTTCTGCCGTGTCTATAGTTCCAGTACCTTTTCCACCAGCTCCAGTATAAGTCTTTAGTGCATGTTTAAGCTTATTTGCAATCCCGATATAATCAACAACGAGTCCACCTTTCTTATCTTTAAATACACGGTTAACTCTCGCTATTGCCTGCATAAGGTTATGAGATTTCATAGGTTTATCTATATACATCGTATGCATACTCGGAGCATCAAATCCCGTCAACCACATATCTCTAACGATAACAAGTTTTAGCTCATCATCCTCATCTTTTATTCGCTTCTCAAAGGCTTTCTTTGTCTGCTTATTGTAGATGTGCTTCTGCAATTTCCCACTATCACTCGCACTTCCCGTCATAATAACTTTGATAGCACCCTTAGCTGGGTCTTCACTATGCCAATCAGGTCTAATTGCCACTATCGCATCATACAGCTCAACTGCAATCTGACGACTCATCGCAACAATCATCCCCTTACCCTCAATCGTAGCGAGTCTATCTTCAAAATGCTCAACCAAATCTTTTGCCACTTGTTCGATTCTAGGTTTAGAGCCTACAAGTTTTTCCAATGCACTCCACTTACTTTTAAACTTCTCAGCATCACTTGCTTCTTCGTCCTCCACAAGTTCGCCAACCTCTGCATCTATCTCTTTAAGTACATCAGCATCTAAATCGAGCTTCGCCAATCTGCTCTCATAATAAATAGGCACAGTCGCTCCATCTGCAACAGCATCTTCAATATCATAAACAGAGATATAATCTCCAAAGACTGCTCGAGTATCTTTATCTTCACTCTCTATCGGTGTACCAGTAAACCCAATAAATGTAGCATTTGGAATGGCATCTCTAAGATGTTGAGCGTATCCGTACTTGTAAGTTCCCGTCTCTGAGTTAAGAACTGCGTCAAACCCATACTGACTTCGGTGTGCCTCATCTGCAATAACTACGATGTTACTTCTTTCACTAAGAACAGGGAAGTGACTCTCTGTCTTTTTCAAAGAGAACTTCTGAATCGTTGTAAATATAATCCCACTCGATGGTTTTCCCTCTAGTGTCGTTCTTAAATCATTTACGCTATCTATCTGCACAGGTTCTTGCCCCAGTAACATCTTAGCACTAGAGAATGTAGCAAAAAGTTGACCATCTAAGTCATTTCTATCTGTAACTACAAGTATGGTAGGGTTTTTCATCTCAGGCTGTTTACTTAATTTCCCTGCAAAACAAGCCATAGAGATAGACTTTCCGCTTCCTTGGGTATGCCAAACGACACCCCCTCTTTTCGTCCCACTGAGTGAAGCTTGTATAACTGAGTCTACCGCAGCTCTTACTGCATGAAACTGATGATACCCAGCTATCTTTTTGATGATGTTCTTTCCATCATCTTCAAACAGCACAAAGTTTTGTATATAGTCAAGAAAATGCTCTTTGGCAAAGAAACCTTTTATGAGTGTATCTAGCTCATACTCTAGCAGAGGCTTATCCGTTTCATCTTTGATAGTTCGCCACTGCATATATCTCTCATCTGTAGCTGTAAGAGAACCAACACGAGCATTTATCCCATCACTGATAACCAAAGCTTCGTTATAGATAAAAAGGTCTTCTATCTCATCCTTGTATGTTCGTAGTTGATTGTAAGCCTTAAAGATATCTGCATTCTCATCAGCAGGATTTTTTAGCTCTATTACAGAGATAGGTATCCCATTTATGAACACAATCAAATCAGGTCTACGGTTCCCCTTACTTCCTTTAATCGTAAACTGATTTACTACCAAAAAATCATTGTTAGAGATGTTGTGGAAATCTACAAGCTTAACTATCTCACCCTTTGTTTCATCTTCTACCTTAACATCAACAGCGATACCTTGCATAAGTTGTATCTGAAAAGCTCTATTATTTTGGATGAGAGATGTGTACTGTGGTCTTTGGAGTATATGGAGAGCTTCGTCGATGGCAGAGCTTGGAAGTGTAGAATTGAGTTTAGAGAGAGCTACATGTAGTCGTTTTGAGAGTAGGACTTCTTGGTAATTATCTCGTTCTGGTGTATCACTGTCGGGGCTTATGTCATAGCCATGTAGGTAGTCATACCCTAGCTCTTGAAACCATTCTATTGCTAACTGTTCTACTTGGTCTTCATTGATCATACATTTTTCCTTCTGATAACTTTAAAAGAAGAGCCTCTATACATTCGTCATGGTCATCATCTGCATCATACCATATGGGATAGATGTTAGCTTTTGCCAATTCATCTCTTCGATTCAATTTATCATCCTTGCTGTATAATCCAATAAATGCATAGTGTCTTGGTATATTATCTAAACCTTTTTCTTCAGCTATTTCTATCATAGTTTTTATAGTTCTATCTGTGCTTAAGCTGCTACCCAAAAATAATAATGTGTTAGATGTAATTACTTCAATAGATTTTTTTAATATATCTGAATCAGCATAATGTTCATTATACTCATTTTCAGTTAGTACCCTTTTCTTCCCGCTATTTGCTTTACCATGTAACTTTAAAAGAAGTTTAGACTCTGTAACTTTTAATCTAGCTATTTCTTCTGAGTCAACACCAAGAATAACATCTGAAAAAGAGCAGTTTGCTTCATCGTAACATCGCTTCAAGACATTATCGAAATTTGTAGTAACTATTGAGGCTGAAAAGAGCTTTGGCATATATCGAACAGCTCCATAAATCTCATTATCTAAATGGTATTCATTATCTAATTCTTCGTTAAAAGCATTTTCAGGCATATTGTCAAATAAAATCTGTGCGGCTTTTTCATATTCACCACAATCTAATAACATTTTTAATTCTTCTTCTGTAATAGAAGTTTCTTGCTGTAATTGATATAAGAAACCTGTCCATCCTGCATAACCACTTGGCATAGACATCCCTGCACCCACGAAAGGTAAAGCTTGCCCTTGATTATATATTTGAATAAGAGCCCTAAACCTACTTTGTGTATTATAGGATTTCAAAATATTATCTGCTTTCATAAGTAATGTAGACTTTCTGTCCTCTTTCCAGCTCAAAAATGCTTGTTCATAAGCATCCGAATCCATAGTATTTAAAATATCATCTTTATAGAAAGTTGAGCCTTCTATTTCTACTGTACCATCTATATTTAGATATTCATTAAATAATTCTTTTAAATATTTCATTTATACCTCTACCTCACCAGATAGTAACTTAGGGAGAAGTGTCTCTCGCATATTTCTCAAAACTTGCATTTGCATTCCATTATCTAGCTGCTTATCAATTAATGATTTGGTAACTTTATTAAACTCATATAATATTTCATCTGGAGCAAGAATAAACTTTGTATTTTTCACTTCACTTTGATTTAAACCTGGTTGTGCTGCTTTAGCTGAACCTTTTATTACAAGCTGCCTTAAAAATTCTGGGGAGGAAACAAGTGTATATAGAAAATATGGTTCCAATTCTGTACTTCTTAATAAAAATACATGCTCGTTAATCATAAAACTTTGAAATGGAAATGAGTTTCCATATATAGCTACTCTAGGCATGAATAAGCCGGGTTTTCCACCGTCTTTATATAATGCTACATCTAAATTTTTCACCCATCCTCTTTTTGTTTTAGAAGCAAATTCGTTAGTAACATACTTAACTTTTCCATAATCAAACTTTCCGGTTGATGCAATACTTTCTGCTCCAACAGATGGAACACCTGTTAACAAAGATTTATCTATTCCACCTTTTGGTCTTGAGCCAGATTCTATTGTAAGTTTACAATCCCCTACTTCTTTAACTATCCATCCTTTTGGAATTATGCCCATATCACTATCTTCAAATTCATTAGGAAATAATTCAAATATTTCTTGGGATATTCCAAGCTCAGAAGTAACTCTTGCTAATTCCTCTTGATTTCTACATGCAACTTTAGAGTGAACAAAATCAAAATCAATAAACCATGACTTAAAAAGTGCCTGTACCATTTCTTCTATAGTTTTATTCATGTTACGATTAAGTTCTATTTTATCATCTAATGCTGAAAGGATATGGATGATTTTCTTTTGAATAGCTATAGAAGGTAAATCAAATTCATAATTCATAATAGCATCTTTATTGCCACGAGGCATCTTTGTGCCTTTCGCAGTTTTTACTGTATATCGAATAAAAGCTTCACTTGATAACAGATAATATAAATACTTACTGAGTAGTATATTTTCATTTAAACTTCTTATTACTAAGACATCACTAGATACACCCCCGTTAAATGAAGCAAACCAAACTTTTCTGAAATATGTTCTTATATTTGAGAAAAGTACATCTCCTATTTGGAATGAATTTGTTTTAGGTGTAGACGGCAAAGAGGACGCTATTTTAACCCCTCCTTTATCTGGTAGCATATTTTCTGTAGAAATATACTCATCCAAAGCAATACCTGCAGTATCTATTTTAACAGATATATAAGTAGCTATCTCAGATAATTTATAACTCATATCCAAGCCCTAACAAATGTTTATTAATTTCATTTTCCAACTTTGAGGATTCTACAAACTGATCACTTAAAGTTGTTGTTAGTGTTGCCATTTTTGATGTAAATAATATTTTATCATCTTCAGATTGGACTACCCCAACATATAACCCTGGGGTAAGGATATAACCTTGTTCTGATATTTCTTCAACTGTGGCTGAATAATATTTTCCTATAACATTTTGATATTCTATATTCGCTCGAAAGGACTGAAAAGTATTGGCAATAGCTTTAATATC
>JAFLJV010000266.1 GCA_022712845.1 Sulfurimonas sp.
AGGGTGCAACTATAGATACACTTGGTCAAGCATCTCGCGTAGTAATTGATAAAGACAATACCGTAATTGTTAATGGTGCTGGAGATGAAAGTGTTGTAAAAGCTAGAATATCTGAAATAAAAGTTCAAATAGATGCAACAACTTCTGAGTATGACAAAGAGAAACTTCAAGAGCGTCTTGCAAAACTTTCAGGTGGTGTAGCAGTTATCAAAGTTGGTGCTGCAACTGAGACAGAGATGAAAGAGAAAAAAGATCGTGTTGATGATGCACTCTCAGCTACTAAAGCTGCTGTAGAAGAGGGTATTGTTATTGGTGGTGGAGCTGCATTTATTCGCGCGGCTGCTAAAGTATCTCTAGAGTTAGAGGGTGACCAACAAATTGGTTGTGAAATCATCCTTCGTGCTATGAGTGCACCTATCAAGCAAATAGCTCAAAATGCTGGTTATGATACTGGTGTTGTTGTAAATGCAGTTGAGAAAGCAGAAAACCAAAACATAGGTTTTAATGCGGCAACTGGTGAGTATGTAGATATGTTTGAAGCTGGAATAATTGATCCACTTAAAGTTGGTCGTGTAGCTCTAACAAATGCAACTTCTGTTGCTTCTCTTCTTTTAACAACAGAAGCAGCTATCTTTGAAATCCCAGAAAACAACCCAGCATCTGCTGATATGGGTGGTGGAATGCCTCCACAAATGGGAATGCCAGGGATGATGTAAAAACGAGAATTTTTCTCGTTTTTAGGGTCTCAATCGTAAGTGATGTCACAAAGTGACTATCATGTATAATTAAATGCAGCTTTAGTTTAATTAAGTTACACTAGTGGTATCTATGTGATAGGTATTGTTATGAAATTTAAACTTAGCAAAACTCAGAAATTATTTTTAATATTTTTAATATTCTCAATAATATTGTCTATCTTTCACCTTCTTTTAGAAAATATCTTTTTTGGAAATACTGCTAAAAAAATTGCACTTAAAAATGCGGTGGATAAGATATATGAGAGAGAGTATATATTAGAAAATTTCTTAAATTCGTCGAAATCTACTTTAAAAGGGATTCGAAAACTTCAGAGTTTTAACCAGTATTTAAAAAATCAATCAAATAAAAAAGATATAGAAGAGATATTTTTAGCACTATCTAATAGTAATATAAATATTATGCAACTAAGATATATTGATAAAGATGGTTATGAGAGGATAAGAGTTGATAGAGATAAAAAATATTTATATCCTTATGTTATTAAGATAGATGAGTTACAAAATAAATCAAGTAGATATTATTATATAGATTCTATCATTAAGAAATTAGAAAAAGTATGGTTTTCTGCATTAGACCTAAATATAGAAAGAGGAAAAGTTGAAATTCCGTATAAACCAACATTTAGGGTAGTACTCCCAATAAATCACAATGGTAAATTTAGTGGTGTTTTAGTTATTAATTATTCAATGGAAGAGTTTTTAAAAAACTTTATAAATACTCCGTTATATAATGCGATTTTGTTTAATGACAATGGATATCCTTTATATCACTATGAAAAAGGTAAAAGTTGGGGTTTTTATACTAAAGTAAAATTTAATATCTCAGAGCAGTTTCCAAGTTATTATAAGCAAATGCTTTTAAAACCTATGATAAAAAATAAAAATTTTGTATCAAAGAAATTTGATTTTGAAATACTTGGTGGATTAAACATAGTATTACAATTAAAAGAATCTTATATTGATATTCAAAATGAAGAAGCTTATGAGCGTAATTTAACAATCACTTTTTTGATACTTAGTTTCTCTATCATACTTAGTATAGTAATAACAAGAACTTTTAGTATAACTCTTCTCAGCCTTAAAAAAACAGAAGAGTTAAATAAAGAGTTAAATAAAAAAAATAAAATCATTAAAAAACAAACATATATAGACACACTAACAAAATTAGACAACAGAAAGTCATATAATAAAAATTTAGAGAAATTGTTCGCACAGTATAAAAGACATAAAATCTCTTTTTCAATGGTCTTTTTTGATATCGATCACTTTAAAACTGTAAATGATAATTATGGTCATGATATTGGTGATGATGTTCTTGTTGATTTAAGTTGTATAGTACAAAAATCTATAAGAATAAATGATTATATATTTAGGATAGGTGGTGAAGAGTTTGTAGCATTATTAACTGATACCAAAAAAGATAAAGCTATTTTATTTGCTGAAAAATTACGACAAAAGATTGAATCTGAATTAAATACTATAAAAGATAGAATGATTACCGTTAGTTTAGGTGTTGCTGAGATTAATGAAAATGATACAGTAAAATCTATTTTTAAAAGAGCTGATAAAAATTTATATTATGCAAAAGAGCATGGTAGAAATATGGTCTGTTCACATATATAATAATTTGTTTCTTCATTTTTTTTAATAATTAAATCTTTCTTTAATATTAGAAGTAGTACAGTAGTAGCATGAAATATTTAAAATATACTATATTTATATCTGTTTTTATTGTTTTATTTGGATGTATAAAATCTGAAAATGAAAATAAACCAATAAAGATTGCAGTTAGCAATTGGGCAGGGTATATGCCACTTATTTATGTATATGAAAAAGGATTATTAAAAGATTTAAATATTGAAATAGTTTCATCTTCATCTTTGAGTACATCTTTAGAGTATGTAAAAAGAGGTTTAGTTGATGGATGTGCCGCAACACAAAAAGAGTATGAAAGTATGAGAGATATAGTGACACCTATTATATTGCTCAATCAATCTTATGGAGGGGATAAAATATTATCAAACCTAACAAAAGATGAATTGTATGCTAAAAATAGTGGTGATATATATGTTCACTTAGAAAAAGATAGCATAAACTTTACATTATTTGAATATTTTAGAGATATGAGAGATTGGGGAGATGTAAATTTTTTAATTAAAAATAATACTCAAAACTTTATAGCATACATGAAATTTACTGATCCTTCTGTGATTGTTACTTATGAGCCATATGCAACCATGTTAAAAAAAAAAGGATTGTATAAAATCGAATCAACTAAAAACTCAGATCTTTTTGTAATAGATGCACTATATATAAAAAAAGGGTTATTACAAAAAAATAAAGATAAGTTTTTAAGATTAAAAAAATATATAAGTGATGCACAGGATGTACTAAATAAAAATCCAAAACTATTTTATGAAACAGTAAAAAAATATTTAAATTATCAATCTTATGAAGATTTTAAAGCAACTCTTTTAGAGATTAAGTTTATAGATAAAAATAAAGAAGAGATTATACGAAGAATTAAAGAGAAGAATATAGAGATAAAGAATATATTATGAAAAAATTTAGATTAAGAACTTTTTGGATAGTTTTGTTCTTGGTTATAGTAATATTCTCGCTTGTGTATTTAATAGCTATATATAATATAGAACATAATAAATTAATAGATTATCAAAAAAATAGTACTACTAAAGAGATAGAGAGTTTAGCATATGATTTATCACTGATGATTGATAGAAATGGTGCTTATAGTGTAGTTGAATATTTAGATACAAAAAAACTACAATATGATCAAATCTTGTCTTTATCGTTGATCTTTAATGAAAATATAATTTTATCATCAAATAGAAAGTATATAGGTGAAAAAGAGATAATATTTGATGATGTATATTATGTGAACTTTAAAAATTCAGAAGAGTTTATTAGTGATAAAGTTATTCATGTTGATTTGCAAACTAAAAATTCATTATCAAAAAATCATTATTCATTAATGATAGAACTAAATCAAGATAAATTAAATAAAATTTTAAGAAGTAGGCTAAATTACTATTTGTTGATGGTTTTGTTTATTTCTATAGTTTCACTAGTGACACTTATGTTGGTTATAAATAAGTTTATAATTAATCCAATTATTTTAATAAATGAAAAAATCACAAAAAAAGATTATATATATTCAGATTTTTTACTAGTTGATATAAATAATATTGATAAAAATTTAGTAGATAATATAAAACGTATAGAAGAACAGGTATATATTGATGAACTTACGCAGCTTAATAATAGAAAAGCATACAATAAAAAATTGAATGAATTTTTAGCAAGATTTAAAAGATATAAATCAATTTTTTCGATTATGATGTATGATATTGATGATTTTAAAATAGTTAATGATAAGTATGGACATGATAAAGGTGATGAGTTATTATTTAAAATATCAAAACTGATAAAATTAAGCATTAGAGAGAGTGATTATATATTTAGAATAGGTGGGGAAGAGTTTATAATTCTTTTTTCAGAGATGTCATTAAAGGAATCAATTAAAGTTGCTGAAAAAATTAGAAAAAATGTAGAGACAAATTTAAAACTTATAATAAATAAAAAAATAACAATAAGTATAGGAATAAGTGAAGTTCAAATATTTGATAATGAAGATTCTATATATAAAAGAGTAGATAAATTAATGTATATTTCAAAAAATGAAGGAAAAAATAAAATAACTATAGGTTAAATATGATTATTTAAGAAATTGCGGATCTTGAATTAGAAAGCTTTTTTAGTATATCTAACATTGATAATTTTTAATATTTATTTATTTTAGTTTATGTATAATTTAGTGTAAAAAAACTGTTTGTAATGGAAAAAAGATGGAATTATTAATTGATACAGTACTTAATATAGGAGAAGATGAGTTTTATAGAGTAAATAGATATGAAACATATTTAGCAGTAGTTCTTATTAACTCTACTGATAAAAGGTTGTTTAAAATTATAGAAAAAAATATAAGGCAAACAGATATAGTTCAACAACTTGACACTGCTTTGATAGTTCTTTTTTTAACGCATACTAACTATGAAGCTTCTTTTGATTGTATAAGAAAAATAAGAAAAATAATGAATTTTACATACACAATTGAAGAGTATAAAGAGTCTAGTGCAATCTTTGTTAAAAAACTCTTTATAGAAAATAAAAGGAGAGTGTAAATATAACTGTGTAAACCCTAACAATGTAAACCCTTAGATTTATTCGATATGATAATCGAGTAAATTATTTGTAAAGGATTTACGCATGAGTTTAATCAACCACGAAGAACTAATTATTTTACAGTCTCTTTTAAATTAGAATATCTTTAGCTATTTGAAATTGATTTGCTGTCATTAGATGAATTTTTGGATGAATCTCTTTTATATCATCAAAAAGTTTTTTACTTAGTTC
>JAFLJV010000166.1 GCA_022712845.1 Sulfurimonas sp.
ATCAGGAACATCTATCTCTATCACAGCGTCAATTTCGATACCTGCATTTGTAACAGCATCAGCTTGTGGAAGTGTACGAGGGAAACCATCCAGTAAGTAACCATTTGTACAGTCATCTTCAGCGATTCTATCTTTTACAAGACCGATAATAATTTCATCTGTCACGAACTGACCAGCATCCATAGCGGACTTTGCCATCTTACCCATCTCTGTTCCAGCTTTAATAGCTGCTCTTAACATATCTCCAGTAGAGATTTGAGGAATGTTATATTTTTTTGTTAAAAATCCAGCCTGTGTACCTTTTCCAGCACCAGGAGCCCCTAATAATATTATTCTCATACTTACTACAGTGCTTTTAAATTTATTGGTGTGTGGTGTTCTTCTACATAGTCATTAAATTTATTTTCTTTATGCATTTTTAGAGCAAAATTACGGACTTGAGGTCTTTCCTCTTTATACTCCATAATTGGAACACCCATTCCACAACTTGTTTCAACTGCGTAGATGTTAAACTTAAAGATTTGACGGATTGCATTCATATCTTCATCAAAAAATTTACTTGCGTCATTAAATGCTGGATTATCTTTTAAAATAGTCTCACCTGTACAAAAACAACGAAGAATTTTTGGAGCACCTTCAAATGCGTTCCAAAGAACAGTTATCTCTCCACCATCTTCTATATCTCTTGCTGTACGGTTTCCACTTCCTAAATAGTCTATCATATACATAGTGTTTACGTCTGTTACATGCATAGAATCATAACCTCTTGGAGATAAATTTACCTCATTTTTTGCATGTGATGCTACATAAAAAACTTTTTGCTTTTGTATAAAATCTATATCTGCTTGTGCTAATTTTGTAAACTGCTTACCCATTTTTACATCTCCTCTTCTGTAAAGCCAAAATCCTCTTCAGGGTTGCCTTTTTGTGCTTCTAATATGTCATCAATAAGTTCTTTACACTCATCATCTTCAATATCACCACTTTGAATATCCTCTAGTACATCTTGTAAATCTGCTTTAAATTCACGAAGCTCTTCTATCTCTTCTTTTGCATCTTCAGTAGCATCTTTAGAGTCTGCTATCTCTTCAAATATTTCATCCAACCTCTCATCAAGATCGGGAATAACATTTTTTGTAATTAGTTTTTCTAATTCTTGTGCATGAGACATATTTAGCTTCCTTAAATAATTTACAATATAATACTAAAAAATTATAAACTAGCGGGTAAAAATGAACTTTTATGCACTTATAATTGGTTCTGAAATATTAAATGGACGCAGAATTGATGGACATTTTGAATTTTTAAAAAAAGAACTTGGTAAATATGGTCATGAACTTACAGCATCTTTTATCATTAGAGATGACAAAGAACTGATGATAAAAGCTTATAATCTTATACGAAGTGATGAAAATTCTATACTATTTTCATTTGGTGGTATTGGCTCAACTCCTGATGATTTAACAAGAGCAGTTGCGGCTGAAGTGTTTACTTCTAAAGAACTAATTAGACATAAAACATTTGAAAAAGATATCATAGATAGATTTGGCGAAAAAGCTTATCCGCATAGAATTCATATGTCAGATTTACCTGACGGTTCAGACCTGTTATTTAATCCCATAAACAATACGTCTGGATTTTATCTACAAAATAGATACTTTTTCACTCCAGGGTTTCCTGAGATGTCACACCCAATGATAAGCTCTGTAATAAAGAAATTTTTTAATCAAAAAATTCAAAAACATAGACTTACATTAATAGCTCAAACTAGTGAAGATTCTCTTATCCCTATAATGAAACAGATTCCAAAAGAGATTGAATTATCATCACTTCCAATGCTCTCAAATACAAAAAATTCAAAAGTAACCGTTGAAATATCACTATCTGGACATAAAAAATCAGACGTTCAAATGTACTTTAACCTATTTATAAATCACTTAAGTGAACAAAACACACCTTTTAACTTAATTTAATTTTATACCTGTCGATATGCTAAAAACAAGGAATTGTATTAGCTTGAGTATTGGTATTATTATTGCTTATAACAAGTAAAAACCAAGGAATTATATTATGTTAGTTTGGTTATTGGTATTATTATTGCTTTTTGCATTGATATATATTGTTTATCATTACGTTTGTTGTAAAGAAAAACAAAAAGATATTGATGCAAGCTATTTCTATAAATTTAAAATTTAAGAGGCTAAAATGGGCAATAATAGAAACAATTATGCTTTTAAGGGTCATAGGGCGTTATTAGGTAGTAGATTTGTTACTTATGCTGAGTTAGAACTTCCATTAAGATATGACTTACATAGTGAATCTGATAATGGGTTTGACTGGGGTCATGCAGGACCTAGCTCAAAACAACTAGCCTTTTCAATATTATTTCAACTTAGCAACCAAGAATTTGCTCAAGAAAACTTTCTAAGCTTTACAGATGATATAGTAGCAAAACTAAATACAAGGGACTGGATTTTACCTGCTGCTGATGTAGTAAACTGGATAAGAGAGCATAGTGACGTAGAGATAGAAGAGGAAAAGTCATATGAGCCTCAAAACAGATCACTACTTCAAGCACAAAAAAATATAAGAAAATCAAAATCAAAATCAAAATCAAAACCAAAAATAAATGTAGTTAAAGAAGTTTGTAATGAGTTGCATATTACACAAAAAAATCTTGCAAAAATTTTAGAAATTCCAGAAGGAACTGTTAGTAGTTGGGCAGTTAAAAATGAGATACCAAGACTTGGTAAAAAAGCTATCGAGTTTTATATAGAAAAACAAAAAAAACAACATATCATAGATAGTTATAAAAGTTTTGTTAAATTACTAAATGTTTCCTAAGGCAATAGATGAAACCAAAAGATGATATAACAAGAAGTTTACTTATAGATAGAAGAACTTGGGATGATGCTATGAAGTACTCTAGAAACAGATATAAGATGAGCCTTAGTAAAGTTATAGAGGCTCTCCTTCAAGAGTGGCTAACTAAAGAAAAAAGAAAGCCTCTTGATAATGAAAGACAGGGTAAATTTTTCGATTAAAATCTATTTGCCCGTGTAATTAGCTCCTGTCACTTCACCATATAGGTCTACAAAAACATATATAACCTGTTTTTTTGTATTTTTTACTTTATCATTTTTAAAACTAAAAACCCACTCCATATCATGACCAAATTTTTTCTTTTTTACATTTATTAGAGAAGCTTTTGTCCAACTTTTTTCTATTTTGTTGGCTTTTATAAGCTTGTTGATTTTTTTAGTTGCTTCTTTGTTTGCAGCTGCCTTAGTTACCTCTTTTTTATCATGTGAGTGACTATGCCCATCATGATTTCCACTTGCATTTAGTGGATTAAAGTTAAAAGCTAATGCTAAAACTATAAGTGATGTTTTTATTAATTTATTCATTTTTTTCCTTTTATAATTCATCGTGAGAATAACTACTCTCTTTTTCTGCTTCCATATCTAAGTGTATATGATGATGGGCATCCGAATTAAATCCAAACTCTTCTTCTTGAGTCATATGTAAATACCCATGCAATTGCATCAACAGTAACATAAAACCAGCAAACATTAATGCATGATTTGTAATCTTACTAAATTTAACAAATGATGATAATTTTCTCCATTGTTTTAACACTATAAGCATAAAAGCAAGAGCAATAATTTGCCCTAATTCAACACCAATATTAAATGAAATTATTTTCATAAACATATCAAAATTTTGTTCACCTAGAGGTAACTGTTGAAGTCTTGTTGATAATCCAAAGCCATGAATCAATCCAAAAATAAGAACCATTAACATTAAGTTTGGAGATTTAATTCCAAGATAGTTCTGAAATCCTTTATTGTTATCAAAAGCTTTATAGATAACACTTAGAGCAATTACAGCATCAACAAGGTAATGATTTGCTGTTATACTCATAAATGTAGCAAAAGTTAGAGTTATACTGTGTCCAATTGTAAAAATAGTTACAAACTTTATAATATCTCTAGTTGTTGTTAAAAAGAAAATAACACCAAAAAGAAATAGTAAATGATCATAGCCACTCAACATATGTGTAGCACCGAGCCATATATAACGCATATTTCCGCCATCTATCATAGCTTGAATATCTTCTTGAGAGATACCATGTGCAAAAGTTATATTAGAAAATGCAAATAGTGATAAAAATATAAAAATAGTTTTCATTTAACTCCTTATTATCTATCATAGTTAGTATTTTTTGGTAATGATGTATCATACTCAAGTAGCTTTAATATACTTTTTTTATTCATCTTTCTTGCAAAATCTGTAACACTTATACCTTTTGTATCAACAGCTTCTTTATCTGCTCCATTTTCTATAAGTAGTTTTGCAATATCTACTCTTCCGTAACACGCAGCAGCCATTAATGGAGTAAACCTACTTCTTCTATTTGTTTGATTAACATCTTTCCCATTATCTATAAGATGTTTTACTATGCAAAGATTATCATACGTGATAGCCATTTCAAAAATACTAACACCCTCTTCATCAAAATCATATATATCAGCACCGCTTTCTACAAGTAACATAATTAAATCATCATCACACATTGATCTAAGAGCATATGCTAAAACAGATTCTTCATTTTCACTACTAACGTCATTTATATCTGCACCATCTTTTATATACTTCTTAACACCAATATAGTTATTATTTTTTAAAAGTTCTATCCATTTATTCATGGATGTAAGTATATATAAATTTTTATTAGTAATCTTTTATGTATAATTGCATTAATAAATTACTAAAGAGAGAATTAATGGAAATAATTGAAACAACAGATGCTTTTAAAGCACTTATACAAAACATAAAATCAACTACAACTGGATACAAAGACCCTTTAGCTTTTGGTATATGTAGAGTAGATTTAGGTCAAATAAATATTGAAAAAACGATTCAAGCAACTTACCCACTTATAAACTGGAATGAAAACTTTGGTAGTGCTGCTATTTTTATTAATGCACTTGGGGAACAAGGTGTTGAAATAAATTTTAACGAGAGTGAAGTTGTATGTACTATAAATGCTGAATTTCTTAAAAATTGTTTGAATGCTTTTTCTCCATATGCTGATGAAGCTTTTGGTGATGCTCATAAAAATATTCAAATAGTATCTGCTCTTTATAACCAAATCATGGGCAATGGTTCTTTAGAGGGTGAGTTTAAAGTAACATTTGTTTTTGAAGACACAGCAGTAAAAAGTGTTGAAGCAAGTTACTTAAAATTATATGCTATCTCTCAAGCAAAAGTTGAATTAAGAAGCATAAATCTTAATGGTGCATTTGGTGTTTTACCAAATCTTGCATGGTCAAATGGTCAACCAATCGAACTTGACTACCTTAGAGAGTTTGAAATAGAGTTAAAACTAGCAAATGAATACCCTCATGTTGATTTTGTAGATAAGTTTCCAAGACTGTTACAACATATCATTCCTCAAGATAACACTCGTATCCTAGATACTTCAAAAGTAAGATTTGGTGCTCAACTTGCAGCTGGAACAACTGTAATGCCAGGTGCTTCATATATTAACTTTAATGCTGGTACAACTGGTGCTGTTATGGTCGAAGGTCGTATCTCATCTTCTGCTATTGTTGGTGATGGCTCAGATGTTGGTGGTGGTGCTTCTATCTTAGGTGTACTAAGTGGAACTGATGGTAACCCTATCTCTGTTGGTAAAAACTCACTTCTAGGTGCTAACTCTACATGTGGTATTCCCCTAGGTGATGGATGTATTATTGATGCTGGTTTAGCAATACTTGAAGGAACTAAAATTGGAATCTACCCTGAAGAGATTTCAAGAATTCAAGAAGTAAATAAAAACTTAACTATGGATGGTGAAATTTTTAAAGGTAAAGATTTATCTGGATTAAATGGCATTCACTTTAGACAAAACTCTATGACAGGTGAAATCGTAGCTTCTCGCTCAACTAGAGAGATTAAGCTTAACGCTGAATTACACTAATATCTCAGGCTTTGCCTGAGAGACTATTCTAAACTTTTAAAAAAACTTATTATATCTTTAGTCTGCTCTTTAGGCCAAATATGTCCTCTATCGTGTATGTATGAAAGTAATTTTTTACCAGTTTTATCTTTATATAGTTTTACACCTTTTTTTATATCTTTTTCCAGTGTCATATCAAATCTATTTATAGCGTACTTAATAGACATTTTTTGTCTATCAAATTTTATAAGATTATCTTCTTTACCCATGCCCATAAAAACATTATTGAGTCTCACTTGACCTATAAGAGTACCAGCTTGTCCAGCTGAAAATGCAAAACCTTTAAACATCTCTCCACTTGTAGCCCAAAGTAAGGCTCCAAAACGGGAACCATTTGAGTGACCAACTACAAATATTTTTTTAATATCTATCTTATAGTTGTTAAATAAAACTTTTAAAACAGCATCAGTAAATCTTAAATCACGATCACCCATATCACCTGTATTGATTTGCCACCCTGCTCTTTTTCCTTTTGGGTCATAAGGTGCTGAATTACCTTTTAATCCATCCATATATAGTACTAGTGCTTCAGGCCATTCTTTATGTAAAGCAGTGCCAAGCATATCTTTAGCACTTCCTCCTCTTCCATGGTATACTAAAACTAAAGGCATAGCAGATATTAAATCTTGTGGCTCACATAAAATAGCGGTTCTCATAGTATTTTCAACATTTAATTTTTTATTCATACATTGAGCATTTGATAATGAGGCTAAAACACTTAATGCTAATACAATTTTTAACAATGTTATTTGCATTTTTTTCCTTAAAAGTATATGGATTGTATTATACAACTATAAAATTACTTTATATAAATAAACATATTTTTAGCTTTATCTATATATAATTGGTACAAGCAAGGAGTTATACATGAATGTATCTAACAATATTTCATCAATTGGAGCTCATCAAACCATGCTAAATACAAGTGCAAATAATATTGCAAATGTAAACACTGATGGTTTTAGACCAAGTGATACAAGGATATCTGACAATGGTAATTCTGTATCAGCACACAATGTTAAAGCTGATGACAATGGCTCACTTAAGAGTCAAACAGATATATCAAAAGAGATTCCAGACCTAATGATTGCACAAAATGCAACTGCTTTCAATGTAGCAGCGATTAAAGCTCAGGATGAGATGTTCGGCTCACTTTTAGATGTAAAAGCATAATAATTTAACTACCTAGTTAAAATATTCATACTTTTTAAATTTCTAAGTATTCCTGATTCTTCATCATAATAATTTTGATAACTACCTAAATTTAAACTACTAAAAATCGGTCTTCCTATTATAATCCTACCGTCAACACCATCTTTTGTTGTTTTAATACCCCATGTATTATGAAAGATAACTACTTCATCATCATAAGTACCAACATAAAGAGCAATATGTCCTCTTTTATATAATAATGTCTCAAAAGGTATAGCTTTATCTTTAATAGTTTCTATTTTCTCTTCATCACTCATCCCTTTAAAACTTATAACTTTTCCTACTTTCCTTTGTTGTGATGAGTTTCTAGGAAGCCAAATACCAAAAGGGGCAAACAAGTCTCTAAGCATTGAAGAACAATCTCTTTGTTCATACATTCCACCCCAACCATAGTTTGTTTTAGAAACTTCATTTATAATATTTTCTAAATTTTCTCTATTTAAAGTTAAGATATTTTTACTAGCTATAGTTTTTGATATTTTTGATTTATTATATAAAGGTTGACTCCCTTTTTGAGACGAAACTATCAACGCAATATATGAATCTTCATCTTCTGATACTAAAGCAAACATCATCCCTATCTTAGACTTAAATAAGAACTCACCTGTGTCACTATATATAGAAACACCCTCTTTTATAATTTTAATCTGTTGAGCTTTTTGCCACTGCTTACTATCTTTATCATCTATAATTACAAGTTCATTGGCTTTAATCCATCCAAATGCAAAACTACTAAAGACATGAACCCACTCTCTATTTTTAGAATAATGTGAGATAAAAAGAGGTTTGTTGGCTGATACAGAACTATTTTGCAAATAATCAAATGGAAAACCTTCTCCAGCAAGTGAGGGATCTTTAAGTAGTGGTCTATTTGTAGGAAAAGCTCTTATATTTGTATCTCGCAGAACAACAGCTTTTTTATTTAAAGTTGAATACGCTTTATAGTTTGCATTTTCCATCATCTCATCAAAAAAGTTCTGTTTTATAAGTTTAAGATTTTCTCCATAACTTTTTCCAATCCTATATACTGCAAACGGCCATTTTACAGACTTTAAACTCATTTTTGGGCTATCTATATTCCAGATATTAAAATATTTTTTTTCATATTTATTTTGAATATCATATGGAAAAACTTCATAAGGAATATTGTTTAAAAAATAACTTACATCTTGTGGAATTGTAACTAAGTCATATATTTCAATACTCTCTTGCTCTATTTCATATGCAAAATCATCTACTACATCATCACTTATTTTAGCTTTAGTTAAATTTTCATCAACAAAAACTTCTTTTATCTCTTTTTCTATTATTATTGTAGTTTTTAACTCTTCTTTTGGTTCTGTATTCTTAACTGAACAACCAACAAATAAAATAGTTGATAATATTATAAATATATATTTATAATATTATAAATATATATTTCACTTAAATCCTTTAATCAACATCACCAAATCT
>JAFLJV010000270.1 GCA_022712845.1 Sulfurimonas sp.
AAAAGATTATAACTTTATATGGAAGGAATGTTGTTATAGAGATACTTCAAGATGATAGTCTTGAAATTCATAAACTTCATATGTCAGATTCAAATAAAAGTGATGGAGCTGTAAAAACTATACTCACTCTTGCTAAAAAAAGAGATATTGAAGTGAGTTATCATGATAAAAAAACACTTTCTCGAATAAGTAAAAATGCAAAACAAGATCAGGGTGTCGCTATTGATATCATCTCAAACTCTTACCAAAGTGCTAAAGTTATAAAAAACATGAAAAGCTTTAGACTAATTGCTCTTGATGGAATTCAAAATCCACAAAACCTTGGAATGATTATCCGTTCATGTGCCGCTGGAAATGTTGATGGTGTTATTCTTCCAAAAAAATCATCTGCAAAAATCTCTCCACTTGTTATAAAAGCAAGTGCTGGAACACTATTTAAACTTCCTATCTATTACTGTAATTCTCTTGATGAGATTTTAAATGATTTAAATGATACAAAAATATATTCTCTATCTTCTCATGCTAGTAAAACTATATATGATATAAAACAAACAAACAAATCTATCTATATTTTAGGAAATGAAAGTGATGGTGTTAGTAAAGAAGTGGAAACTCTTTGTAATGATAGTATATCTATTCCTATGAAACGAGGTGTTGAATCACTTAATGTT
Source organism: Sulfurimonas sp. (assembly GCA_022712845.1). The sequence continues at coordinate 672 of JAFLJV010000270.1, forward strand.
GCAATTACTGCTTCATTAATTGCTTTTATAAACTAATAAATAAAACTTATTAGTTTAAATTTAAGTATAATACATTTTAATACTTAAATCATAATAATTAGGTTGCTTTAATGAAATATTTTTTACCTTTACTAGTTATATTATTTACAACTTTACTATCTAATGAAAAAACAACTTTTATAGAAGAAGCCTCTAAATTTCATAAGATGGATATTAAAACTGATAAAAGCAAAAAAGAACTAGCCTGTGTTTTCTGTCATATTGTTGATGATATAGAAAATACTAGTTCTAATTGGTTAAATCAAAAACAATCTATAGAAGCCAATATAGACAACTATGATTCAAGTAATGGAGAACCAGATTCATTTTCAAAAGCATGTTTAATTTGCCATGATGGAAATATGGCAAGTATGGTGTTAAATGCTCCAATAAGTCCTTGTGGTATTAAAAGTACTGCTCCAGTTAGTTCAAATGGTGCTAATCATCCAGTTTTTATGGTTTATAATGATAGAAAAGATTTTAAAAATTCATCTTCTAATCTTAATGGTATTTGGTCAGAGGCTACTCAAGTATCGGATTTACTTCGTAATCAAAAAATTGTATGTATTAGTTGTCATATACCTCATCACACAAAAGAAAGTGGTTACCTTCGTACATCTATGAAAAATTCTCAACTTTGTATGGGTTGTCATAAAAAATGATTATAAAAAATATAATACTTATTAGTATATTTTCAACCTTTCTTTTAGCAGATACTATTAATAAAATTGAGCTTGGTAAATTACTTTTTTTTGATAAAAGACTTTCAAAATCAGAAAAAATATCTTGTGCAACCTGTCATCAACCAAAAAAAGGATGGGCAGATTCAAATGCAAAAGCAATAGGAGTTGGCGGTGTACAAGGTTCAAAAAATGTACCAACACTTATTAATACAGGAGAACAGATGAGTTATCATTGGGATGGAAGCATATCATCACTTGAAGAACAAGCTATCAAACCCATAATTGCTAAAAATGAAATGAATATGCCAATAGATGAACTCATAAAAAAATTATCTTCAATTACAGGATATAAAACTTTATTTAAAGATGCTTACCCTAATGATGGAATAACAGAAAAAACAATTGCAAATGCCATCGCCACTTTTGAGCGTACAATAATTTCAAATAATACTCTTCACGATAAATGGATAAAAGGCGATAAAAATATTATTTATCCAAAAGAAGCAATACAAGGCTATGAATTATTTAAAGGCAAAGGTAAGTGTATTAGTTGTCATGGAGGATCAAATTTTTCATATGGAAACTTTGAAAATGTTGGTTTAGGAGATTATAATTCAAATGCCACTAAAGAGGAAAAAGAAAGTATTTGGTATGGAGCTTTCAAAACACCAACTTTACGTGAAGCAGAAAAAACAGCACCTTATTTCCATGATGGCTCTGTTCATACGCTTGAAGAGAGCGTTCATATATGTGGCAATGCTGGACGATTTAAAGATGCTAGACGATCTCCTTTTTTAAGAGATAGAAATATCACAATGGCAGAAATGTATAAAATAGTAGCTTTTATAAAAACTTTAACAACAGAAGAAAACAATTTTATAGAACCAATAGAGTTTCCAAAATAAATTATGAAATCATTATTTCATAAGGGCGTTTTATCTCTCTTATAACTTCATCAACACTCATGTAACGAGACTTTCTTAAAAACTCTTTTGAATCTAAAAATATTAAAACAGTTGGTATACTTAAGACACTAAAGTGAGCTGCTACTTCTTGAGATATAGATATATCTACCGAAACAATTTTAAACTCTTTAAAATTACTTTCTACTGCTTGTAAAAGTTTAGGTTTAAGTGATTGACACACATTGCATTTTTCAGCAGAAAAATAAAGCATTACCGCTAAGTTTTCATCTATAGTTTTTTTAATATCTTGAAGTGTTTGCATAATAAAATTATATTATAATACAACCATGAGTTCAATAATATTTTCAATTTTAGGTATCTATATTTTTATTGTTATAGGTTATATAGCAAAAAGAACTTTTAAAGATGAAATAGATGATAAAACTATAACACTCATAAATGTATACTTTTTACAAGTATTTTTAACTTTTTGGGGTCTTTTAATTCGTCCTGTAGATGTTACCCTGTTCTATGCTCCATCTATTTACTTAGTAATAGTTATTGTAATTTTAATTATCTCTGCTTTAGTTGCAAAAAAACTTTTTCAAGATCCAAAAGAGTACTCTATTGCAACAGTCGCGGCTATAATTGGTAATACTGGAAATTTAGGTATTCCGCTAGGTATTGCTATCTTTGGAGAAGAATCAATCCCTTACACTACCGTTATAAATCTTGTAAATGTATTTATTGTTTATACTGTTGGTGTTTATTTTTATTCTCGTGGTAGTTTTGATGTTAAAACATCACTTGAAAATATAATAAAACTTCCTATTCTTTGGGCAGCCTCTATTGCAATTATTTTAAGTATTTATGAATATAAACCTAGTGAAGTTATTATGAACACTCTTATGATGGGTGCTTATGCTTCTATGACTATGCAACTCTTTTTATTTGGTATATATCTTTATGGCACAAAAATCAAAGAGATTAGTAAATCTTTAGTACTTTGGGTTTTATCATTTAAATTTTTAGTTTTACCAATTGTTACTTTTATAATTCTTTACAATATAGAGTTAGACTCTATGATAAAAGGAATAATTTTCATACAGCTTCTAATGCCTCTAGCAGTTGCAAATGTAAATATAGCCTCACTTTATGAATGTAAACCAAAAATTGTTACTGCTTTAGTATTTATATCTTCACTTCTTTTTTTAGGTGCTATTTTTGTAGGAGTAAATGTTTTAACTTACTTATAAAAAAAATCATGTAGAATATGATAACTATTTTAAAAGGAATATAATGGCAAAAGTAAATAAGGAAGACCTTTATACAAATGCAGACAAATTTATAAATCTAGCAAACATACTCTCTAAGGAAGATACATCAGGCATGGTTGGTTCAGCTATGCGTTTTGCAGCTGCTCGTTACAGTGCATTTGAGTTATCAATATCCAATAGAGATTTAGCTGCTGAAAGAGAAACTATCAAAGAGGAACTTTTAAAAGATTATGCTTTAATGCTTGATGAAAATCTAGATGTTTATATCCACCACTTAAAACAAAAAGCTCAACAAGAGAAGTCTCAATCTAAACTAAAAGTTTTTTCATAAAATAATTGCATATCAAATATTTTGATATGCAATTAAAACTATTTTATTTTTTCTAAAATAGAATCTACACTAAACCCAAATTTTTCAAATAATTTACCAGCTGGAGCAGAAGCACCAAAACTATCCATTGCAATCACTTCATCAGCAAATTTATACCACTCTAAACCACGAGCAGCTTCAATAGCTATTTTTTTTGTATCTGGTTTGATGATTGAATCTATATATGATTTATCTTGCTCTATAAAAAGATCATAACAAGGAACTGAAACAACATTTACAGGAACACTCTTTTCATTTAAAGTCTCTTTCACTTTTAGAGCAAGTTCAACTTCACTACCACTCGCGATAAGTGTTATAACAGCATTTTTATCACTTGCAAGAAGATATCCACCTTTACTTACTTCACCAGCTATTGGAGCAGAAAGAACTGAAAGAGTTTGTCTTGAGCATACAAATGCCGATGGAGATTTATCCATACTAAGAGCTGTTTTCCAAGCTTCTACATTTTCTGCTCCATCTGCTGGTCTCCATACATAAAAGTTTGGAAGTGCGCGAAACTGAGATAAATGCTCTATTGGTTGATGAGTTGGTCCATCTTCACCAACACCAATACTATCATGTGTCCAAATAAAAAACTGTTGGATTCCACTTAGCGCTGCTATTCTAGCTGCTGGTTTTAAGTAGTCTGAAAAAACAAAAAATGTTGCTGAAAAAGGAAGAAGTGGGCCATAAAGAGCTATTGCATTTGTGATTGATGCCATTGCATGTTCACGAATACCAAAATAAATATTTCTCCCTTTTGGAAAAACTCCCATATTATTTAAGTTAGTTTTGTTTGATGGACTTAAATCTGCTGAACCACCCAAGAAACCTGGGAGCCCCTTAGCAATAGCATTCATAATTTTTCCATTAGTCCCTCTAGTAGCTTCAGCTTTTTCAAATTTTGGCCATTGTATACGAGAGAAGTCAGGATTTTCTAATGCAAACAGTGCTTCATTTTGCTCCATAAGTGGAAGTGTTTTTTGTCTATGAATCCACTCACGCTCTACAAAATCACCATCTTCTATAGCAGATCTAAAACGAACCAATACATCTTCATCTACATGGAAAAACTTACTAGCATCAAATCCAGCTTTTGTTTTAGCTTCTGCAATAATTTCATCTCCTAAAGGTGCTCCATGAGAGTGATGTGAGCCTTCAAGTGAACCTGCACCTTTTGCAATAATAGTATTTGCAATAATTATAGTTGGTTTTTTATTTTGTTTTGCTTTTGTAAGTACTAAATCAATTTCATCAAAATTATGTCCATCACACTCTAAAACATCCCAACCTTGAGACTGAAATCTTTGAGTAATATTTTCACTTATACTTAAATCCGTAGAACCTTCAATTGTTATACGGTTAGAATCATAAATAAGGATTAGATTATCAAGTTTATTATGTCCAGCAATAGAACAGGCTTCATATGAAAGACCCTCTTCTAAATCTCCATCACC
>JAFLJV010000167.1 GCA_022712845.1 Sulfurimonas sp.
TTTTTTCATAATAGTTTCCATTGACTAATAAATTTTGATAATTATAGTAATTTTTATATGGAACTGTTATTTATATGGCAATTTGTCATAAAATTGATTAATGAAGTTAGATTATTCTTTATTTAGTTTTTTTTCTTTTTGAGCTTTTTTATATTCTTTTTCAAATTTTTTTCTACGAGAATAAGATAGTTTATCTATAAAAAGGATACCATTTAGATGATCAATTTCATGTTGAACTGCGATACTCATTAAACCATCAGTTTCAAGTAGTTTAGTGTTTCCATCTCTATCTAAATAATTAATAGTTATATTTTCAAATCTAGTTATATCTTCATAAAAACTAGGAACACTAAGGCAACCTTCTTGGTAAGTTATCTCTCCATTTTGTTTTGTGATTATTGGGTTAATCATCTCTATCAAATTTTCAGTTGCTTGTTCATTATCTTCATCTGGTATATTTAGAAGTATAACACGCTTAGCATGTGAAACTTGGATTGCTGCAAGACCAATACCATTAGAAGAGATCATTATTGGATACATTGCGTCCAATAATTTATGTAATTCTTTATTAAATTTATTGACCTCTTTTGATATCTCTTTTAGCTTTTTATTTGGATATTCTAATATACTTAATTTCATTAATTTTTATTTATTTTATGCATCTCTTAGTAAAACAGCATAATCTTCATTCTTATTTTCATAGGCTTTTTCAATTGCGTCCATTGAGCTAACTATAATCTCTTCAACGGAATAATCTTTAGTAACATCTGTAATACCTATGGAGATTTGTAACTGTATTTCTCTATCAGCTAAGAAAAAGTTACTATTTGATACTAAATCACAAAGTCTTTCACTAGCTTTTTTTGCACTTTCTATGTCAGTATGTTTTAACAACATTGCAAATATTCCATTACCATAATGAGCAACAATATCACTTCTTCTTGATGTTTTAAGAAGTAATCTTGCAATAGTTTTTGTCATAAGCATAATAGCTTTTTCATTTGAAATACTATCTTTTAAATTACGAGATAGCTCTATCATAATTAGAGAACTTTTATGTTTAAACTTACCTATTTGCACGATTTCTCGTTCAAGTTTTGTCATTAAGTTTCGTTTATTAAAAACACCATATTGATTATCAAATATTGTTTCATTTTCTACATTTTTTACTATTTTGGCAGTTTCATCATACATAGTTTTTATATTTGAACTTTGTTTTTTCACAATAGAGCTTAATTTTAAAATATCACTTTCTAAAGAAGTTACAACATTTTTAGCAATATTTGAATCTGAATTATCTTGAAGTTCTTGTTTCTTTTTATCAAGTATTTTTGTCATTAATGACATGTTTTTATAAAGATTGGCAGTTATACTTAGAATATTTTTAACAGAAGAGAAGCCTTGTTTTAAGCTTTGTTCAAGAACCATACTATTTTCATCATCATTGCTCTCTTCAGAGTCTAGTATTGATATAATATGCTTTTTTGTATTTTGACTTTTTTCTTCTAGTAGTCTATCAAAATATAGTGAAAAATTATTTGGGGTAGTTGGTAATCCCTCTTCAATAAGTGTTTGTAAAACTTCTTTTGAATAAGATTCCAAACTACCTTCAACTTCAGGTACATTTTTTGGTTTGATTTCAGCCGAAGGTTTTGCTTTTACAGTTTTTTGAGTGTTTCTATTTTTTAAAGCTCCTGCCATATTAGCTCCTTAATCATCTATGTTTTTAGTTAAAACTTTATCAATCATACCATAATCTTGAGCCTCTTTAGCACTCATGAAATTATCTCTATCTGTATCTTTTTCAATTTTTTTAATAGTTTGACCTGTATTTTTTGCTAAAATTGAGTTTAACTCAGCTTTCATACGAAGAATTTCTTCTGCTTGAATTGCAATATCCGTTGCTTGACCTTGAGCACCACCTAAAGGTTGATGTATCATGATTCTTGCATGAGGAAGAGCATATCTTTTGTCCTTAGCACCACTTGAAAGTAAAAATGCCCCCATAGACGCCGCTTGACCAATACAAATAGTTGTTATGTCAGGACGGATATAATTCATAGTATCGTATATCGCCATTCCAGAAGTAACAACACCACCTGGAGAGTTTATGTAGAAGTAGATATCTTTTTCAGGATCTTCAGCTTCTAAAAATAGCATTTGAGCTACTATAGAAGAAGCTACAGCATCGTTAACCTCTCCACTTAGCATAATGATTCTATCTTTTAAAAGACGAGAATAGATATCATAAGAGCGTTCACCACGACCTGTTTTTTCAACTACATAAGGGATATAACTCATGTTATTATGCCTCTTTCATTCTTGAGTTAAGGATTTGAGTAAGAACTTTATCCTCAACCATTGACATCTGAATAGCAGGTAGATAACCAGCTTCTTTATATTTATCGTAAGCAGCTTTAGGATCTTGCCCTGTTTGCATAGCTTCATAATAAATAGTTTGCATAACATCATTTTCTTCAACTTTAATATTTTCAGCACTTGCTAATGCATCAATAATAAATGTTGCTCTTACACTGTTTTGTGCATCTTCTCTAAATGTTTCACGAAGTTTTTTTAGTTTATCAGCATTTTCACGAAGCTCTTTTACTTCATCTTCGCTCATTGTACTTGCTTGTTTGTTAAGAGAAACATCAATCTCTTGATCAACAACAAATTCTGGTAAATCAAATTTACATTTGCTTACAAAATTTTCAAGTAGTGTTGATTTTAATTCATCATTATAAAGTTTAGAAACAGCTTCATTTTCAAGTTGAGTTTTTACTTGAGTTTTTAAGTTTTCTAGTGAAGCATCTTTTTGACCAGTTAGTATTTTTTTAGCTAATTCATCATTGATTTCTATTTTTGCTTTTTCTTGAACATTATGAAGATTTACTTTAAACTCAGCATCTTTACCAGATAGTTCTTCTCCACCATAGTTTTCAGGGAAAGTTACTTTTATAACTTTTTCTTCATCTATTTTCATACCAATAACTTGATCTTCAAAACCAGGGATAAATTGGTTTGAACCAAGAACTAATGCGAAATCTTTAGCAGTACCACCATCAAATAGTTTTCCATCAACAGAACCTTCAAAATCGATGATTACATTATCATCTTTTCTTGCCATTCTTTTTCTTTTAAGATCAACAAATTCACTTTGTGAATCAGCAAGTGTTTCTATTCTTGCATTTACATCTTTGTCAGCTACAGTTGGTTTATCAAAAGCATCAATAATATCATCATATTTACCAAGTTCTATTTTTGGTTTCATAGCTACTCTTACAGTTACTTCAATCTTTTCATCATTTTTATCAAATTGAGAAATATTTGGTTCACCAATAAGTTCTTCATTTGAGATATTTAATTCTTTTAGCCCATCACTTAAAACATTACGAAGAGATTCTGCTTCTGCATCTTCAACTAGTTTTGCCCAATATTGTTTTTTTATAATTGAAACAGGAACTTTACCTTTACGAAAGCCTTGAACAGATGCAGTTTTTGTTAAACTTTTAGCCATTTTTTCTAAATTTGCATCAATCTCTTCTCTAGGGATCACAGCATGAATTTCAGCGTTTGCACCATCTATCTTATTTGTTTTGATTTCCATCATTTTCCTTTATTTCTTATCCATGTTCATAGTGATTTCACCATAATTTTTGGCAATAATATCTAAAATCTGCTTTTAGTTAGCTTTTGCATAGTTTAGGCTTAAAGTTTAGTAGTAAGAACCATATAACAGCTATATTTATCATAACATCTGCGAAGTTAAACACTGCAAAGTTAAATCCACAATGCCAATAGACCATATCTACCACACCTTCATGAATAAACCTATCGTATATATTTGATACTGCTCCACCTAATATTAGACCAGCAGGAAAAGCGTAACACATCTCTTTTAGATGGATTATATATATTAAAATTCCTGTAATTAGAACTATTTGAATATATTTTAACCATTCATCTAAAAAAGCAAACATTGAAAATGCAACACCTTTGTTATAAACTAAAATTAAATCAATACAATCAGTAT
>JAFLJV010000168.1 GCA_022712845.1 Sulfurimonas sp.
AGCATAGAATCTTTAGAGAACTTAAACATTGTGATGAACCATGCGAATCGTGATTTTTTAACTGGGCTTTATAACCGCAGATTTTTTTTCAAAGATATGCAAGAATATAGAGAAGATTCCCAAAATGCTGAAAAATATGCACTTGCCATGATAGATATAGATCACTTTAAAAAAATAAACGACACTTATGGGCATGATATTGGAGATAAGGTAATCATCCATTTATCAAATATTTTAACTTCTACTACAAACTATAGAGATTTAATAGCTCGGTTTGGTGGTGAAGAATTTTGTGTTGTACTTAAAAACGTAAACCGATTTAGTGCGCAAGATATTTTACAAAGACTACGATTAGCAGTAGAAAAAACAGCACTCTATACTCCAGATCATGCTGAGATACGATTTACAATCTCCATTGGTTTCGTAATGAGTAGCGAAGAAACACTCGAAGATATTATAGATGAAGCTGATATGTTGTTATATAAGGCTAAAAATGAAGGAAGAAATCAAGTAGTTTCTAACTAATTCTTCAACAATATTCCATTCTAAAGTATCTTCGCTATAATCTATCCATAATTAAAAAGGTAAGTATATTATATGAATAATTTCGAAGAATATTGCACACAGTTTGTCCAAGGAGTTGGAAGTAAAGAAGGAGCGGTAAGTCCCGCTGTTACGAATTCTGCATCATTTGCGTATGGAACTCCTGAAATTGGAGAGGGTATATTTGATGGAAGTGTAAAAAAACCACTTTATTCTCGTATGGGAAATCCTACTACTGCTAGACTAGAATCTATTATTGCAAATATGGACGGTGGAATCGGAGCGATTGCTACAAGTTCTGGAATGGCTGCAACTACGCTTGCTACTATGTCTATCGTATCTGCAGGTGATGAGATTGTTTCAATCGGTGGATTATTTGGTGGAACGTATGCACTATTTGATGAAACATTATCTAGATTTGGAATTACTACGCATTTTTTTGATGTAGATGACTTAGAAAGTATCCAAAATGCTATTAATGAAAATACAAAAATCATCTTTTTAGAGAGTGTTGGAAACCCAAATATGCGACTACCAGATATATCTGCTATTGCAAAAATTGCAAATGATGCGGGCGTAGTTTTAATGGTTGACAATACCATTACACCTCTAAGTATTTTACCTCTAAAGCTTGGTGCCGACATCGTTGTATATTCTACAACCAAAGTCATTACCGGAAATTCTTCGGCTCTTGGTGGTTGTGCTGTGTTTCGAGCTATTAATGTAGATGGTGAAGATAAATTTAAATCTGATCGATATGCAGATATTCATAAATTTATAAAAGCTGCTGGAGCTATGGCTCTCATGCCAAATGCTAAAAAAAGAGCAATGCGAGACTTTGGAATGAGTGCAAATGCAAATGCATCGTATCAAACAATGCTAGGACTTGAAACACTACCACTTCGAATGGATAGAATCGTACAAAGTGTAGAAATCATTGCTAAAGAATTAGATAAAAATGGTTTAAATATTAACCATCCATCTTTAGAATCACACCCTCACCATGCACGATATAAAAGTGACTTTTCAACTGGATGCGGTACACTTTTAACTATCGATATGGGGAGTAAAGAAAAAGCTTTTGCATTTTTAAATCAAACTAAACTAGCTACACTCACTGCGAATATTGGTGATAGCAGAACACTAGCACTTCACATGGCTTCTACAATTTATAGAGATTTTGATGATGAAATAAAAGGTTTTCTTGGAATCACAGAAGGTCTTATTCGTGTATCTATAGGACTTGAAAGTCCCCAAGATATTATCAATGACTTTTTAAAAGCAGCGGAGTAATACCATGGGCACAAATATAGAACATGAGCTAGTCAATGACATAGCTTTAAAGCATCCAAAGAAGTACAAGGTATATATCTTAAACGATGACTATACAGCTATGGATTTTGTCATTGAAATTTTAATAAATGTATTTCACAAAACATTTCAACAAGCAGAGAGTATCATGCTAGAAGTGCATAAACATGAACGTGGATTATGTGGTGTATATACACATGAAATAGCAGAGAGTAAGGTAATTAAAGTGCATAAAAAAGCTAAAGATAGTAGTTTTCCACTAAAAGCTATAATGGAACAAGAATAATGATTAGTCCAAATTTAAATGAAATATTTCAAGATTCAATCCTCTTTGCTAAAGAGTTACGTCACGAATATATAACTATAGAACATGTATTTTACTTTTTACTTAATTCAAAAGATGGTGCAGAAATTATCACTCTATGTGGTGGGAATGTAGAAGAGATGAAAGAAGCATTATCTATATATATTAAAGAAAATATTGACCCATTACCTACACATATCAATATAAATCCTTATGAAAGTGTAGCGCTCTCCCGTTTAATTGATAATATGATACAACATATTAAAAGTGCTCAACAACTTTCTGCTGATGTTGGAGATTTAATTGCAGCACTTTACACAGAAAAAAACACTTTTACTCGCATGTTGCTTGACGAATACCAAATATCAAGACTTGATGTTTTAGAAGTAATTTCGCATACAAATAACGAGGAAGATGAAGATGAAGAGAAAAAAGAAAGCTTTTTAGCTAAGTATTCTATCAATCTTTTAGAAAAAGCTACAGAGGGGAAGATTGATCCTGTAATTGGACGTGAAACAGAGATTCAAAGAGTAATACAAGTACTTTGTAGACGAAAGAAAAACAATCCAATTTTAGTTGGTGAGGCGGGTGTCGGAAAAACTGCTATAGCTGAAGGACTAGCCTTAGATATCGTCGCCAAAAAAGTTCCAGATATACTTAAAGAAGCAGAGCTTTTTGCCTTAGATTTAGCTGCTCTTCTCGCGGGAACAAAATACCGGGGTGATTTTGAAAAACGTCTTAAAGGTGTAATGGACGAACTTAAAAAACATCCAAATGCAATTCTTTTTATAGATGAAATTCACACACTAATAGGTGCTGGAGCAACTTCTGGTAGTATGGATGCAGCAAACCAACTAAAACCAGCTCTTGCATCAGGCGAATTAAAATGTATGGGTGCTACGACCTTTGCAGAGTACAGAAATGGCTTTGAAAAAGACAAGGCGCTTAGTAGAAGGTTTTCAAAAATTGATATCAATGAGCCATCGAAAAAAACAAGCTATAAGATTCTTCAAGGACTAAAGAGTAAGTATGAAGAACATCACAAAGTAAAATATACTGATAAAGCACTCAAAGATGCTGTTTCTTTATCTAAAAGATATATTACTGATAGATTCTTACCCGATATTGCAATAGATATTATAGATGAAACTGCAGCTTCTTTTCATTTGAAGAAAAATCCAAGAACAAAAATCACTGCATCAGATATACAAAAAACTATTTCAAAAATTGTAGGAATACAAAACGCTAAAATAAATAAAGACGAAACACTTTCATTATCTAAGCTTGAAGAAACGCTTAAAACAATGGTTATTGGTCAAGATGAAGCAGTTATGGAAGTAACTAAAGCAATTAAAATATCAAAAGCTGGTCTCACTCCTAAAGATAAACCTATAGCTTCATTTTTATTTTCTGGGCCAACAGGTGTTGGAAAAACAGAATTAGCTGTAGCCTTATCAAATACTATGGGCATTCACTTCGAGCGATTTGACATGAGTGAATATATGGAAAAGCACACTATAAGTAGATTAGTTGGTGCTCCTCCAGGATACGTTGGATTCGAGCAAGGTGGTTTACTAACAGAAGCTATAAAAAAGCATCCTTACACTGTTTTACTTTTAGATGAAATAGAAAAAGCACACCCAGATTTGATTAATATACTTTTACAGATAATGGATAATGCTACATTAACTGATAATAATGGTTATAAAGCTAATTTTCAAAATGTAATTCTTATCATGACTTCAAATATTGGTGCAAGTGCTGCAAATGTAATGGGATTTAACAAAGATAGTTCTCTCTCAAAAGATGCAGAATTAAAATCATTTTTTACACCTGAATTTAGAAATAGACTTGATGCAATAGTGACTTTTGTGCAAC
>JAFLJV010000169.1 GCA_022712845.1 Sulfurimonas sp.
TGTGAGTTTTCACACTGAAGTCTAATAAGCTTACTTTGTATATCTCTTTGTCTACATGATATACACATTCTGCAAGGTATGTTAAATTTTTTCGCCATTATATCTAAAAGTTCCTTGATTTAATAGAAGATATTTGTAACTTATTTCTCTATTATAAGACCATCATTATCAAAATTCAACACTTTAACTCTAAAATCTGGAAATTTCTGGCTAAGCTTATTAGCTAACATTGCTGAATCTTCATCATAAACCATTGAAAAAAAAGTTGATCCACTACCTGAAAGTGTACTCATTAAAGCTCCGCTATCATAAGCAATTTTTTGAACACTAAATAGTTCTGGTAAAGCTTTCATCCTCGCTTTTTGATGAAACCTATCTTGAGATGCTAGTTTTAATATCTCCCAATCTTCATTAAAAAATGCTGCGACACTAAGTGCAGTATGAGAAAGATTATAAATAGCATTCTCTTTAGAGTATGATTTTGGAAGAAGTGTTCTTGCTTTTGATGTACTTATCGGTTTATTTGGAATAACTACAACAGCTTTTATATAATCAGGAAGATGTTTTTTTTGAGAAAAAACTTTACTTTTTTCTACTGTTGCTACATTAAAACCACCCATTACGGCTGGAGTAATATTGTCTGGATGCGGCTCATAGACTAAAGCATGATTAAGTATTCTTCTCTTTGACACTCTAATACCTGCTGCTTCATGTGCACTTGCAATTGCAGAGATGATAACTGCAGATGAACTTCCAAGCCCCCTTGACATCGGTATCTGATTATGAAAAGTAAACTTAAAATTTTGTCTTTTTTTTGTTAGTCTATTGTAGTGTTCATTAAAAATACTAACAAAAAGATTATTACCTTTAAGTCTAGGATTATTTTCACCCTCACCTTTTATACTTACACTAAAAAACTTTGATGGATAAAATTCAACTTTATTTCGTAAATCAACTGCTAAACCCAAGGAATCAAATCCTGGACCAAGGTTTGCACTAGTTGCTGGTACACTTATTATCATGCCTATAGCACCTTTTTATATAATTATCCAACAGCTCCAATTGAATAAAGAGGTGTTGTTTTTGTATGAAACTCACTATAATCAAGCACATCAGGAAGTTCAAAGTTTAAACTTGGTGCTATTTCTAATTTTTGAGTTTTTATTTCTGATGAAATTTTAACAAAAAATAGCTTTCCAATCGCTTTTATAGGTTGATTTTGATTAAAATAAAAAGCATCTGTTGCAAAAAGTGGTATATTTTTTAAAATGCTCATTGATTTTAAAAATATATATGCAACTTTTATAGCCATAAAACTACCAGGTCCATTTGCATAAAAAAGTTTTTTTATTTCATACTTTTGTGAAAATTCATCAAAAAGTTTTGGTAAAATATCAGAACTTTTTTTTTGACTAACAACACTATCTATAAGTTTATTATTTTCATAAATCCCAATATAAATTGGGGAAGATAAAGTTATAAAAAGTATATCTACACTTTTAGGCATATGCTTTTTCTAATTCTTTTGTTTTTTCACCAACAAGTTCTATGATTTCATAATTTTCAGGATTTTTTAGTAGCTCTATTGTCAACTTATGATTTAAATCATGACTTCCAGCCATCGCTTCATAATTTCCAATAAAGTTCATACCAATCAGTGCCATATCACCAACTGCATCTAAAATCTTATGTCTTACAAATTCATCTGGAAATCTTAAACCCTCAGGATTTAAAACTTTTTTCTCATCTAAAACTACAGCATTTTCTAGTGAGCCTCCAAGAGCTAAACCTTTTGAACGAAGATACTGAACCTCATGTAAAAATCCAAAAGTTCTTGCTCTTGAAATTTCATTTTTATAGTTTTGTTTTGAAAATTTTAAAATATAATCTTGTTCCTGTATAACAGGATGTGCAAATTTTATAGTAAATCCATACTGTAAATCAGATGATGGGGATAACTTTACATATTTATCACCCTCTTTTATAATTACTTCATTCTTAATTTTCATAATTTTTTTAGGAGATTCTAATTCTGTAATTCCAGCTTCATCTAAAAGCATACAAAAACTTGCACTACTTCCATCCATAACAGGAACTTCATCAGCATCAACAATAATTTTTAAATTATCAATTCCATAAGCATATACAGCAGAAAGCATATGCTCAATCGTAGATATCACATACCCCTCTTTTCCAATAACTGTTGCCATTTTTGTATCTACAACATTCTCAGGTATAAGAGGAATGGCCACATCAACATCACTTCTGTAAAATACTATTCCAGTATTTTGATTTAAAGGCTCTAGTCTTAATTTTACTGCTGAACCTTTATGAAGACCTATTCCAACTAGTTCTACTGGTTTGGCGATAGTTGTTTGGTACATATTATTTGTCTCCTTCATCAAAGAAGTAAATTCTTTGACAAATTCCCTTCACTAAAGCTACACCTATCGGTGAGAAATATTTCATATTGATTTACTCCCTTTATCAAAGAAGTAAATTCTTTGACAATTTTTTTTCAATAAAATTATATCAATAGATGAAAAAGTCATATTTTATCCTCTATCTATAATCTCTTTAGCATTTTTGATTATATTATTTATATTTAATTTTATCCAAGTTTTATCCATCCACTCTGCTGGACGCACCTCAATACCTTGAATAAGAACTCCAAAATGCAAATGATCCCCCATTGCATATCCACTTTTACCAGTATTTGCAATATTTGCATTAACTAAAATAGAATCTCCATTGTTAATATTCATTGAAGAGCAATGTCCATAAAGCGTATAAAGACCTAAGCCATGATAAATAATTGGCATATTTCCATAAAGACCATTATAATCAGAAAAAACTACATCTCCTTCATTTTGCGGTTTTATTTTTGCCATAGCATTTGAAGCCATATCTAATCCTAAATGATATGACTCACTAATATACTCACCTTTATAACTATACTTTCTATGATCTCCAAAACGAGCAACTATAGCTGCATTTTTAAGAGGATACATTTTATTGATTTTAAAATCACTTATCATTTTATCATCAACTTTTGATGTTATTTCATGAATTAATGCTTCATTTTTAGCTCTTACATCTTCATTGATAATTTTAAACTGCTCTATTTTATCAGTAACACCTTGAGTTTCTTCAAACTCTTCTGCAAGTTCAGCAATTTTACCATATAAAAATTTATCACTAAGTTTAATCTTAGATAATCTATATTTTTTATCTTTTAAATAAAGTGGGATATTGTTTTTTGATAAGTTTCCAGCATAATCTTTTGCAATAATATCAGCTTTAAATGTTGACTCTGTTATTGGCCAAGCAAGTAATGAAATATAATACCCTTCTTTATAAAATGGCTGTGGTTTAAATTTTTTACCATAATTTGTTTGTATAATAATATCTTTTAAATTATCATCATTTACTTGAAAAATAACTAATGCTGCTCCACCTTTTTTAATTTTATATGAATGTGAAACTATGCTTAATTGTGGTTTTTTCTTGTCAATTAATAACTTATACTCCACTCTTACATAATTTCCATTTAAAAAATTCCATTTACTATTATCAATCGCTTCAATAAT
>JAFLJV010000170.1 GCA_022712845.1 Sulfurimonas sp.
TTAGAACTTGTAAAATTTAAAGCATATTGAAAGAAAAAGAACCTTAATTTTGATAAAATAAAGAAATTTTTAAAATTATATGGGATGATAAAAAAAAGGATATTACTATGAAAAAATCAATTATATCAATAGCTACACTCATTGTTCTATCAGTAAATGCAAGTGAATACAAGCTTGAGTGCCCAAGACCACTAAAACCAACAGAGTTTACACAACAAATAGAAGTTGATAGTTATAATAGTTCTGTAAATAATTATAAATCTTGCATTGATACATTTATTCGCCAGCACAAACAAGAACTCAACAAGCATACACAAGCTGTAAATGATGCTGTAAATGAATGGAATAGTTTTGCATCAGGAACAAAAAAGAAAGATGCTAAGAGAAAATTCACTGGTTCACAAGGAGCTCCCGAAGCTGGAAGTCGTACAGTTGGAAAATCTGACCCTTATAAAATTTCAACAGGCTGGAAATTTTAGAACTATTGAACTAGTACTAAAGTTACACTCAATCGTATAATAAGAAATAGCCTAAAAAGTTACAATAAACCAAGAAGAAAATATTAATATATTGTTATATCACTACCAAATAAATTAAGTATAAATTACACCAAATGATCATAAACTACACTCAAGTGAAAAAATTTTTATTTTCATTTTAAATAAATACAAAAATTAAAATTATTGACGATAATATATTCAAATAATAAGGATTAGTAAAATTTATTATGCAAATAAAAAATATATTATTAATAACAATGTTGTCAATTACTATAAATGCATCTGAAACAAAAAACTCCACTTGTATAATAGAAGGCATTAAAGCTCCACTATGGGTATGTAAGCCCTTGGCACCAAAAGGGTATTTATCAGCTGTTGGTCATGCAAAAAACAATCCTATAGAAACCATGAAATATGTAATGGCTAAAGGAAGAGCAAAAACAAATCTCAGAATAAAAAAATCCAAGTATAATCATAGGCATTTACAAAAAATTTCTATAGGTAAGTCTAAATTTACAGAAAATTGGGTTGCACCATCTGGCAATCTATATATACTCTTGACTGCGAAAGTTTCAGTAAAGTAAATTTATTTTCTTTCTTTGTATGCTCTTATTCTTTTTTTATTTTTTTTATTCTCATTATAATATTCTTTTAAACCAATACTTTCAACATCTCCCATCTCTAATATGCTAGACATCTCCTTTAATCTACCTAAGTGTCTCAATACCCTTAAAAACCCAACTAAAGATATCTTACCTGTTTGTTCAAATTTACAATATGTCATATGTGCTATTGCAGCCTTTAGAGCAAAATCTTTTTGTGTCATGTTTTTTTTAAGTCTTAATCTTTTAGCTTGATCTGCAAGCTCTTTAGCTATCTCTTCTTCTGTAAGTAATAAATATTCTATTGAACTCATTATTTCCCTCCAAACATTTTATCTATATTAGCAGTATCTTTAAAAATCATCTCCACCAATTCTTGCTCTACTCCATACTCAGTGCAAAGTTTTCTTAACATGGCATATTTGACATCAATCATATTAACTAGTATTTTCATAGGCTCTTTAACATCGCATAACTTAGCTATTTTGATAATTCCAAGACTTCTTACATCGGTAGTTGGCTTTTTATCAATACTTAGCTGATGCCAATTTAAATCGCTGTTAGTGCCAGAATATGTTAAATCATATGCAGGGGAATAGCTCCAGTTGCAATGTTCATCCATTAAAAAAGAGAAATTACGAGAATGGTCATCTCTATTGGCGAACACCATATTAAATACCATCGTCTTAAACATTTGTTCTTTATCATCACTGGATACATTCAACATAACACCTACTCTAAAAAGAGATTCATACCCCATTGTAAAAGGTGATGCATCATGACTTAAAATACCAGCAAGAGAGTGCATATGTAATCGTTTTTTATCATTTGTTATATCAAATCTTTTTGTTATGAAGTAGTAATTATCGTCCTCATCACTTTCAAGCCAGGATTCACTCATTCTCAAACCAAGATTTTTTGCAAGTAAATAATATATATACTCTAATTTCAACTCATCATTATATTTTTTAGCTTCTATTGCTTTTTTTGTATTAAACTTGACAATACACTTCTTGTATCCGTTATATGATTTTTCATTAGTCTGTTTTGCGATTAATATTTTTTTTGTTAAGGGATTATAATCTACCACTCCCTTAGCTTTTGCTCCACCAGCACCACTATTTGATTTGGCAATAATTTTTGCCAAGTCATTACTTGAGTTGCCATTGTAAACATCTACACTTTTATTTTTAAAATCACTCAAAGAGAAAATAATATCACTATCAACATCTGAAGAAGTATCACTCGGTTCAAACTCTAATGCTCCTAACCCATTTTTCCCGATAAATGATAATCTATCAAGTAATGATGGAGAAGTCCCATATTCATTAATATAATACTTACTAAAATATATCTTTCCATATGCACCAGAAATACTATCAGCAATAAGCCCTAATTCATCTATATTGTTAGGTGATACCTCTGTAAAAATATCATGTTCCAATTTAATAGGAGAAAAACAGGTGAATTTTTCATCTTGAAGTTCAAAGACTATCTTTGAGTGTATTTCTGAAATTAATGCAATCTCATTATCCCAAGCTTTTATTTTAACTAGTTTCATTCTTTATCCTTAAATATTACTATAATAATATTTATACTTTATATTATATCATAATAAGTATAATGATAATAGTTATAAATAACGATAAATCTATTATATACAAGTATTTAACTAGATTATTTGATATTGAAGTTAAAAATTTTGAAGGTGTTATGAATATAATTAAGTATGCTTCTTTGACTAAAACTAAAGATGATTATTAAAAATTATATAGATTTTATTAAAGATAATTACTTGGAAATTAATATAAATATTGATTTATTTGGACATAGTAGATAAATATAAAAATTTGAAAAACGCTTGAAAGTCCGATGTAATAGTGGTGGGTCCTATGTGACTCGAACACATGACCACTCCGTTATGAGCGGAGGGCTCTAACCAACTGAGCTAAAGACCCACTATTATTAGGGCGCAATTATAGTGAATAAATCCTTATATGTTTCTGATTTTTTCAGCATCTTTTATTTTAAAAACTATTGCATAAAGTAAAGGCACATATATTAGGTTCAAAACGGTAGCCCAAGCTATCCCAAATCCTAAAGAAATCGCCATTGGTTGAAGTATCAAAGCTTGTCCTGATGCGAAAAATATAAGCGTTGATAATCCCAGTACAGTTGTAAGTGATGTTAATAAAATCGGTCTCAGTCTTGTTTGAGCTTGTTTCATCAACTCCTCTGTATTTGTAACCTTTTTCAAAAAGTTAACCACTATGAGTCCATCATTTACGACCACTCCTGAGAGTCCAACTATACCAATAAGCCCTGGCATAGTCATATTTATCCCCATAACCATATGTCCAAAGAAAACTCCAAGTAGCACAAGAGGCACTGTACTTAAAACGATTAAAGATTTTTTTATGGAATCAAAAAGCCAAACAAGAGTTATAAAAATCAAAAAGATTGCTATAAGTCCAGACTGTAACATTTCACTTTTATTTTTATTGTTCTCTTTTTCTTCACCTTTGATATCTACCTTATAACCTTGGGCTTCTAACTTTTCAAATGTTGGCTCCATTTTTTTCATAACTTCTGCAGATGTAAGTATAGTTTTATCAAGAGAAGCGATAACAGTACGAACCCTTATCCCATTCTCTTTTTTTAATGCTACAAACCCTTGAATCATTATAAATTCACAAATATCATTTAAGAGTACATGCTGGTTTGTATTTGGGATTTGAACTTCTATGTTGTTTATGGAATCAATATCTTCGTTTATGGAACTTTCTATTTTTATACGGATAAGCCCACTTTCATTAAACATTTTGGCATACTCACCTTTGAGATAGTATGACCTTAACTCTTTTGAAATTAGCTCCTCATTAAATCCTAACTGCTGTCCATACTCATTTACACGAAGTTTTAACTCTTTTTCACCAAGTGTTGCATCATTTGAAATATTTTTAACACCATCAATATTTCTTAGAGCATCCTCAAGTACTTTTACGGCAACTCTTGTCTCTTGCTCACTTTGTCCACTCAAACTAAGCTCTATATCAGAAGCAACAACCCCTGCTCCTGGAACTTTTACAATCAACTCATCATAGAGATTTTTTTGTTCTCTAAATGGCTTTAAAACTTCCTCTACATCAACTGCTATCTCTTTTGCTAATTTTTCTCTTTTTAATATAGCTTCATTATATTCTATGGAAAGATAAGGGCTTATATATTTATCAAAACCATTACTTGGAACTCTTTCATGCAGATCTATAAATATATGAAAAAGGTGTGATCCAAGCTCAGCTACATTTTTTGCATCAAGTTTAAAGCCGATTACTGATGTTATAGAAGAGACATCATCATTCTTGATTTTCTTTAACAACTCTTTTTCTAACAGCGTTACAATAGCCTCTGTATCTTCAAGTTCACTATTGATATTTACTTTTCCATAGACATATATTTGTGTATTGTCAAAATCAGGAAAAAGCTGAAATTTAGAATTTTTGATAAACATAAATGTTAATGCTAAAATAGAAACAACCATAACTATCAAAGAGAGCCATCTTTTCTTAAAAACAAAATGTAATATTTTAGAGTGCCAAGAAGCAAGTCTCTTCCAAAAACTCTTTGTAAAACTATCTTTATGGGAAACTTTTAAAAAGTCATGTGCATGAAGAGGTAGAAAGTAAAATGCTTCAAAAAGTGAGGCTAAAAGTAAAACAGTAATCATTATGGGGATTATTTTTATAAACATCCCCATCTCACCAGTTAAAAGTAACATTGGCAAAAATGCAAATACTGTTGTTAAAGTAGCTGTAAAAACTGCTGGAAACATCTCACTTGCTCCAACTATGACTGCTTCTCTTCTCTCCATCCCATTTTCAAGATGCCTATATATATTTTCAGAGACCACTATAGCTTCATCAACAAGCATTCCTAAAGCAATCAAGGCACCAAGTAAAGAGAGCATATTAAGAGAGTTTCCTAAAAATTCAGTAGCGATAAGTCCCATCATAAAACTAACAGGAATTCCAATTGCAACCACCATTGCTATTCCACGATTTATAAAAATAAGCATCGCTATAAACACAAGCATAAGACCAAAAGAGATATTTGCAAAAACTGTATTTAGACGATTTTTAATCCAGATAGATGTATCTGTATATATCTCATACTGAAGTTCAGGATGTAGTTTTGAACTCTCTTTTAAAAGCTCTCTTATCTGCTTTACTAACTCTATAGCATTACCCTCTTTTGACTTTGCTATATTTATAGATACATTTCTAATCCCGTTATAGTGTGAAATTTCGGATTCATCACTTAGTTCAAATGAAACATCTGCTATATCACCTATACGAACTCTAGCTTCTCCAACACTAATTATAGTACTCTCTATGCTCTCTTTAGTTTTTTCACCATTATATGTAGAGATATAAAGATGAGAACCCTTCTCTTTGATAGTTCCAATAGGAAAGATTGAGCTGATATTTTTAAGTGAGGCTATTGCTAGTGCTGGTTTAAGTCCAAAAGCTAAAAGTTTTTGCTCATTAATTCGTATAACTAATTCCTCATCCGCATCACCACGAATGGTAATAGAACTTAAGTCTTTAAAGTTACTAAGTTTACTTTTTAACTCTTCAGCTCTTTGAAGTAACTCTTTTTTACTTCTATCACCAGCTAAAGCGATAAGAACAAGAGGAAAATCATGTAAATTTATCTTCGCTATTGGCTCAGACATATCAGAAGGTAAATCTTTTTTAACACTGCTTATAACATCTTTAACATCACTAAGTACACTTATATTTTCTGACCCTGGTTTTATATCAACAAAGATTGTAAAAGAGCCATTTTTAATAGTTGTTTTTATAGTATCTAGTTCATTTATATTTTTTAAATCATCTTCTATACTTTTAACAACCATTTTATCAAGTATATCAGCAGATGTTCCAGCATAACCACCACTAATTGTCACCTTATCCATAGTCATAGGGGGAAATATCTCTTTTGGAATATTAAGATATGCGAATATAGATAGTGAAATAATAAATGTTAAAAGAATATGATTTAATAATGGTTTATCAATTGCAAACTCTAAAAATCGTCTTATCATATTCTCTCTTTAAAAAAGTGTATCAAGTATTTGGTTTTTATATCTTATGGATTCAACAGAGCTACTTATAACTCTATTTTCCTCTTTAAGTGTGTCATATTCACTTTTTAACTTAGAGATATCTCTACTTGTAAAATATATCTGTTGCTGAATATAAATTTTTGGAAACACAATAGCAATAGCCAACATCATACTAAGTAAAATATATACAAGATGATTTACATCTAACTTTTTTTTTGGATTTAAAATTGATTCAACTTCATCTAGTAGTTCAAGTTTATCATTCATAGTTTATATATCCATCTCAAAAATTCTCATTTTAGCACTTCTACTTCTAGGATTTTGCTTAAGCTCATCATCTTTCGCCATTATAGGCTTTTTTGTTAAGACTTTTCCTAATGAATAATCTTTTGTACATGCACACCTCATAGCCTCACTTGGACATATACAGTTTTGCTTCCACTCATTAAATGTTTGTTTTACTATTCTATCTTCTAAAGAGTGAAAAGAGATTATTGCTATCTTAGCATTTGGAAACCTAGCTTCTTTTATATTACTAAGAAGTGATTTAAGTTCGCCTAATTCATCATTAACTTCTATACGAATAGCTTGCATAAGAAGTGTTGCAGGATGAATCTTTTTCCCATGTGGAAGTAAATGTTTAATAGCCTCACTTAACTCTTTTGTAGAACTAAATGGACGATTATTTACAATAAAAGATGCGATTTTTTTATAATTTCTAAGTTCACCATACTCAAAAAGTATTTTTTCTAACTCTTTTGTTGAGTATCCATTTACAACTTCTTTAGCACTCAGTGGAGCATCTTTATTCATTCTCATATCAAGGTTATCACTCTCATATGAGAATCCTCTATCCTTTTGGTCAAGTTGAAGTGATGATACACCTATATCTGCTAAAACACCCTTTATCTCACTTATATCATTCTCACTTATAATATCTTTTATGACAGATGAAAAGCGACCTTTTTTTATACTAACTCTATCACCATATTTTTCTAATCTAGTAGTTGAGAAATCAATAGCTGTTTGATCTTGATCTATTGCAATTAATTTTATATTTGGATTTGCCTCAAGTATCATAGATGAGTGTCCACCATATCCTAATGTACAATCTATAATTATTCCATTTTCAACATCATTAAAGAGATCTAAAACCTCTCTGTATAGTACTGGAATGTGTGGAATATTTTGCATATATAACCTAATAATATTTTTATATTATTATACATAAATTTTGTAAAGTTTAATTTTTATTACTGTACTATAAGGGAAAAAAGAGAGTTTATGGAAGCAATAATTGACCAATACTTTATAGAATCAATAGTAGGAATCATTTTAATTATCTTTTTATCTTTTTACTTTTTATTTAAAAAGCCAAAAAAAGAAGAAATAATAACTTCAGAAGAAAAAAAGACTCAACCTATAAGCAAGCAAATTCAAGAGCCATTAGAACCTAAAGTCAAAGAAAAAAAAGAAGTAGTAGCGATTCAAGAAGAACCTGTCTTACAAACTCATAGAGTAAAAAGAGAAATCATTCCACATGAAAAGATTCAAAAAGATGATTTTGCAATATTTAAAAATATAAAAATTTTAATTGCTGAAGATAACTTAATAAATCAAAAAGTTATAACAAGTCTTCTAGCAGGTTCTCATATACATATAACTATTGCAAATGATGGTCAAGAATGTTTAAATATTTTAAAAGAAGATAGTGATTTTTCTATGATTTTTATGGATGCTCACATGCCTATAGTAGATGGGTTTGAAGCTACAAGACTTATTAGAAAAAATTCAAACTATGATCATATACCAGTTATTGCTCTTAGTGGTGATACTGCAGCAGATGATATAAAACTTATGATGAATTCAGGAATGGAAGGTCATCTTGAAAAACCACTAAGAATGGACTCTTTGTTTGATATGCTTTACATTTACACAACTGGTAAAGAATCCAAAAAAGAACCTATCAAACAAGAGAACTCAATTGAAGAATTAAATACTGAAAAAGGTTTAAATATATGTGGAGAAGATAAAGAGTTTTACTTAGAGATATTAAATGATTTTATTTCAAAATATTCTGATTCAGCAAAGATACTTCAAGAAGAATTAAGTCATACTTATGCTGATACTGATACTGCAGATCAATTACTCTTAGATATTTCTGGTGTTGCTGCAAATATTGGAGCTGATCAACTATATGAGATATCGTTAAAATTAAAAGAAAGTCTTCATCATACAACTGATTTAGAGTATATCAGTAATTTAAAAGATTATAAAAGATCTTTAATTAGTGTTTGTGAGTCTATTAAGAAGTATAAAACTTCTTAATCTCACCCACCACCTAATGCTTTTTTAACATTATCATCTGCCATTGTCACATTCCACGCTGGCTCCCATACTAACTCAATCTCAACCTCTTTGATATTAGCCATTTTTTCAACAGCTTCTTTTACCCACTGCTGAATTAATTGATGCATAGGACATGCTTTTGTTGATAGTGTCATAGTAACATGTGCATTTCCATCTTCATCACATGAAGCATCATATATTAATCCCATTTCAACTAAATTAAATCCAACTTCAGGATCTATTACAGTTGATATAGCTAAAAATAGTTCTTCTTTTGTATACATTATTTTATTCCTTATTTTTTATTTTAAAGTTACTTTATAATTTATCATATATAAAACATTTCTTAAAAATGCTATCGCACCAACAACTAAGAATGACGCACCAGCTTTAATAAATGTATCATTTTGCAATAAAATAGCTATAGCAATTATAACAACACCTGCCCCGCAAAAAACAACTTGAGCGTGAGAACTTTTTGCTGGAACCATATCTACAAGCATTGGAACTTTTTGTTTCCCTACAAGAGGAGAAAATCTTTCAAACCAAACAAGAAATGGAACAATTTTATATACATGTCCAGTTACTGCAAAACCAAAAAATCCAAAAAACATAAGCCAACCAGAACTCATTAGTAAAGGTTCAAAACCAGATACTAAATAGATAACACCAAATACTAAAGATACTATCATAGATATATATGCAAAAAATAGTGACATTACATAAACATCAATCTCTTTTCTTGCTCTTGTTGTATAGATAGTTTGTACAAGATAAAAATAGATAAATAGTGAGATTGTTGCTAAAGCATAGCCTATATACTCTAAAAACATGATATCAACAAATGATGATAATACAACTATAACAACAGCAATACTCATTATAGTCATAGCAATTTCTAATGGTTTTAAAGAGAAGCCATGAGATAATCCAAACATAGGAAGTAAAACTACAGATAAACCCATTAAAGTTATAATGATATA
>JAFLJV010000220.1 GCA_022712845.1 Sulfurimonas sp.
GAGATAAATATGAAGCGGATTATATCGAAAGTTTTTGAATTTGTGATAAAATATAGAGATTACGGAGGTTCTCTATGCAAAAAGTATTTGAAAGTTGTTATGCGTTGGACAATAAATGTTACGAAGAGTATGGACTCACTGAAGACATTCTTATGGAGCATGCTGCTTCGGGCATAGCAAACTATATACGTCAACATTTCCCAAAAGGTACTTCATTACTCATTGCGGCAGGGGTAGGTAATAATGGTGCAGACGGCATAGTACTTGCAAGACAACTTTATGGTGATTATGAGATAAGACTTTATATTCCTTTTGATCTGAAGTCAGAAATGGCAAAGATCCAACTGGAAAGAGCAGTACGTCTGGGTGTGAAAAGCGTTAATACTATAGAAGATGCAGATGTCATTGTTGATGCACTTTTTGGTGCGGGACTCAATAGAAACATAAATGAAGAGACAGAACATATCATTCATAAACTCAATAGTTTGAAAGGGTATAAAATTGCCTGTGATGTTCCTACGGGGGTAGGTGAGAGTGGGCAGTTGATGCCTCTGGCATTTGAGGCAGATGTCACACTGACAATGGGTGCCTATAAAGAGGCACTCTATCTTGATGCGTGTAAAGATATAGTAGGTGAAGTGATACGTGTAGATTTGGGTTTGAGTTCACTCTTCTATGAAGGAGAGAGTCAGACCTGTCTGCTTGAAGCATCTGATCTGAAACTTCCTTCCCGAACAGAGCAATCCACGCATAAAGGAAGCTTTGGACACGCCGCTGTGTTTTGTGGAGAGAAAGAGGGGGCAGGTATCATTGCCGGGATGGCTGCAGCTACCTTTGGTGCAGGCCTTAGCACACTGGTAGTCCATGAAAAAGTCTCACCTCCGGCATATTTGATGCGCTCAACAGTCGTACCGGGCAATGCTTCGGCCCTAGCTATAGGTATGGGACTTGGCTGTCATTTTGAGAGTGAATTTCTGCAAAAGTATGTGGTAAAGAGCCACTTGCCCATAGTTCTCGATGCTGACAGTTTTCACAGTGGAGAAATCTTATCTGTTTTAGAACAAAAAGACAGAGAGATCGTCATCACCCCACATCCTAAAGAGTTTGTAGTCATGTGGAAGATACTCACAGGAGAACAGCTCACAGTAACGCACGTACAAGCCAAACGTTTTGCAATGGTACGTAAGTTCAATGCCAAGTACCCGCATGTGACACTTCTACTGAAAGGTGCCAACACACTCATCATGCAGGAAGAAAGACTCTACATCAACCCTCTAGGCTGTTCCAAATTAATCAAGGGTGGAAGTGGTGATGTCCTTTCCTGTCTTATCGTTTCATTGCTTGCACAAGAGTACACTGCCATTGATTCAGCCATCCAGGGTTCATTGGCTTTGGTGATAGCTGCCGATCATTACAAAGGATCTTCTTATGCGATGTTGTCTACGGACTTGATAAATGAGATTGGAAAGTTGGAATAATGTAGGTCGGGGAGAGGACACCCCGACCTACGAACGTTATGTGTATATATTTTGCAATTGTAGGGTCGATATAATCGACCATTCGGTACAATGCGATTATGTGTGCCAAGATAAATCGGCACTTACTAGCAGGTGCAACACTTCAAAGTGTTAAGTCCTGCCTGGGTAGTCTTACAGATAAGAGCCCGGTATCGAGCCTTGCGCATATTAGGTAACGAAATATGTGAAGCGTAGGCAGAGAGTTGATAGACCGTTGGGAGAGATAATTCCCTTAAGCGATAGAGCTTCGATAAATATTTGAGATTGTGGGGTTGAGCTTGTATAGTAAAGGCGAAGACAACACTGAAAAGGTTTTAGTTTATTTTTTTTCTTAAACTTTAAAATCACTTCAGCCCACCGGAGTCCAAGAGCATAGTATGTCAATACAGTAAGTGTGCGGAACTTGGGAGAACCTTAAGGAGTGCGATATGCATGTATCAGATTATCATCTCAAGAACAACACATTTAAGAGTGATATTATTTTCCCTAAGGTAGTCAGATTGTTTCATAGTAGTGAGGATAATCGGTAATGCGAGAGGAGCGAAGGGAACAACAAAGTTTTCATCTTAATTATGACAACCACAGTACTTGCAACAGTATTGAAAATGGTAATAAACTTAAAGGGGTACAAGGTACACTTTTTCTGAGTCGATGGTTAAGAATTAGCTTAAGGTCACGCAAGGACACATCTTGCGTGTTTAATAATCTACTGCATCATATCAATGTTCAATCGTTGAGAGAAGCATACAATGTAATGGATAAAAACAAAGCATTGGGAGTAGATAAAGTCAGTAAAGAAGCTTACGGTAAAAACCTTGAAGCAAACCTTGAAAATCTTTATACAAGGATTAGAAACGGTAGCTACAAGCCCTCTGCTAAAAGAGAGGTGTTGATACCAAAAGCCAATGGAAAAACGAGACCTATTGAGATAGCTTGCTTTGAAGATAAGTTAGTGGATGTTGTTGTATCTAAAATACTAAGTGCAGTATATGAACCTCTGTTTATAAGAAACTCATTTGGATTTAGACAACATAAATCTGCTCACGGAGCTATAGAAGCATGTTATTATTCACTCAAAGATAACAAACGACCTTTTGTTGTAGAGGTTGACTTTTCTAACTTCTTTAACACCATACCTCACGATAAACTTATGAGTATGGTTAAAAAGAAGATTACTGACTACAGGTTTAATGGACTTGTTAGAAGATTTTTAAAATCTTCTACTATAAAGAGTGACGGTTCACTTCATAAAAACAGTTGTGGTACACCACAAGGTGGAGTGATGAGT
Organism: Sulfurimonas sp.; assembly: GCA_022712845.1. The sequence continues at coordinate 2,806 of JAFLJV010000220.1, forward strand.
CCAATACTGGCAAATATCTATCTAAATGAAGTGGTTGACCAGTGGTTCCTAGAGAATTATGGAAGCTATAACAATATCATAGTGAGATATGCAGATGATGCCGTTTTCTTTTTCAAAAGGGAGAATGATGCTAAGGACTTTATGTTACAATTTAAAGCAAGAATTGAAGCGTTTGGATTGTCTCTTAATATGGATAAAACAAAAACTGTCAATTTTAGTAAGTCTAAAGAGAACAGTTTTCACTTTTTAGGTTTTACACTCTATTGGGGAAAGCAGAATAAAAGGCGAGCCCTTAAAGTCAAAACACAAAAGGACAAATTAAACAGAAGTTTCAAAGCGTTCTATGAGTGGATTAAGACAAATAGAAATAGAATGAAATTAAAAGAGCTTTGGAGTATTGCCAAAAGCAAACTTCAAGGACATTATAACTACTTTGGTTATTGGATGAACAGGCAAAAACTGCTTCACTTTTACAGTGAGGCAATAAAGGCACTTTTTAAATGGCTCAATAGAAGAAGTCAGAAAAGTTCCTACAGTTGGGAGAGCTTCAATACAAGACTGGAGTTCAATCCCTTACCTATGCCACCTAAAGTAGATCAATTAATGAAACTAGGAAAAACCTTTGGACAATTATAAACTAAACAAAACTTTGAAAAGCCGTATGCGGGAAATCCGCACGTACGGATTTGTGAGGGTTCTACCTGCAACTAATTATTTGGTTGAGAGGTAGTTCTACTCGATGAA
>JAFLJV010000171.1 GCA_022712845.1 Sulfurimonas sp.
ATTGTGAAAAAACCTAGTAATGGTAAAAGAGTTGCAATTATTGGAGCTGGACCTGCTGGTTTAACAGCTGCATATTATTTAGCTGCTGATGGTGTTGAAGTTGATGTTTATGAAGAGCTTCCAGTTCTTGGTGGTGAAGTTGCAGTTGGTGTACCTGAGTACAGAATGCCAATTGATAAATACAACCAAGATATTGAATGTGTTAAAGATATGGGTGTTAATTTTATAATTAATTTTAAAGTTAAACCTGATGATATGAGAAGATTTGAAGAGGAATATGATGCAACTATGGTTGCCACAGGAACTCGAATTTCTAAAAAAGTTCGTTGTGATAATGAAAATCCTGAACTAGAAGGTTATTGGTCTTCTATTGAAATGTTAGATCAAATCAATCTTTGGGATAAGTATGGAATTGGTTCACCTGTTGATTTAACTGGTAAAACAGTTGTATGTGTTGGTGGTGGATTTACATCTATGGATGTTGTTCGTTGTTCTATCCGTGCGGGTGCTAAAAAAGTGATTATGATTTATCGTCGTGATGAAAAAACTATTATCCGTAATACTACCTATGAAGAGTATCATGAAGCTGTAGAAGAGGGAGTTGAATTTATTTTTCACTCTGCTGTTAATAAAATTATTGATGAAGATGGTGTTATTAAGTCACTTGACTTTGATATGTTTGAGCTTGTACCTGATCCTGATGGTGGTCGTGCAAAACTAGTTCTTATAGAGGGAGCTGGCTTTAACAAAGAGGTTGATTATCTGATTCCAGCTGTTTCTCAGTCAGCTGATTTAAAACTTTTACCTGAAGAATGGGAACTAGATATGACATCTTGGGGGACTATTCAAACAAATGGTAAAGATTATATGACATCAAGAAAAGGTGTTTTTGCTGCTGGAGATTGTGAATATGGTCCTATGACAATTGTTAATGCAGTTGGACAAGCTAGACGTGCGGCTTCTGTTATGAGTAGATATATCCATACAGGGGAGATAACTTTAACTGATGACGAAATTATGGAAGATCATCTTAAAAAACTAAAAGTTTATGATAAAAAAGAAAAAGTTACTGGTTGGATGCCCGGTGTGCCAAGACAGCATAGTGAAGTAGTTGATGTTGATATTCGTAAAACTAACAATAAAGAAGTTAATTTAGGTTTTACTCAAGAAGAAGCTATGAGTGAAGCTGAACGCTGTATGCGTTGTTATTATATTGCTATGGTAGCGACTTAAGTGGTGGAGGTAAAGATGATTAATTTTAAAATCAACGGTATCTCTATAGAGGCTAATAAGGGTGAAACAATCTTAACTGCCGCTCGTAGAAACGATATATATATCCCTACTATGTGTTATATATCAAAAACTACACCTTGTGCATCATGTCGTATGTGTGTTGTTGAGGCTGAGGGTGTTGATGGTTTTGTACTAAGCTGTAATACTCCTGCAGTTGAAGGTGCTGATATTACAACAAATACAGCAGCACTAGAGAATGAAAGAGTAAACATCATGAAGCTTTATGATGTTAATCATCCTTTAGAGTGTGGTGTTTGTGATAAATCTGGTGAGTGTGATTTACAAAATAAAACTTTAGAGTTTAATATAGAGAAACAAAATTTTTCAACACGTGATATATCAAGAGATAGACAAAACTGGGGACTTATTAATTATAACCCATCTCTTTGTATTTTATGTGAAAAATGTGTACATGTTTGTAATGAAAATATTGGTGATGATGCTATTGAGATAAAAGTTGGTGGATATAGCTCAACAATTGTTCCAAAAGATGCTGATTATTTAGATTGTACATTTTGTGGAGAATGTATAGCAGTTTGTCCTGTTGGAGCACTAGTTAGTTCTGGTTTTGAGTATACTGCAAATGCTTGGGAGCTAAGTCGTGTCCCTGCAACATGTGCTCACTGTTCAGCTGGATGTCCACTAGAATATGAAACTAAACACACAGGAATAAATGGTATGGATGAAATTTATAGAATAAAAAATAATTTTGAATTCTCATCACTTTGTGGTGCTGGTCGTTTTGGTTATGATTTTGACAACCAAGCACCTAAAGATAATGATGCCTTTGATAGAGCAATTTCTGCTATTAAAAATGCTGAGGCAATTAGATTTTCTTCAATTATTACAAACGAAGAAGCTCATATATTAGAATTATTAAAAGATAAATTAGATATTAAACTTTTTAATGATGATGCAAGAAAATTTGCAGAATTTATGAAAGCATATAGTTCTATAAGTGGAAAACTTCATCATAGTGGCTCACTTGACGCAATTAAACAAGCTGACGCTGCCATAATTATTGGAAGTAGAATAGCAACTGATAACCCAGGTGTAAGATATGCTTTAACAACTGCTGCTAGACATAATGGAGCAAAAGTAGTTTATGCTCATCCTATGGAAGATGTTTTAATGCAAAATGTTATAACACAGTTTATGAAGTATGAAGTGGGAACAGAAGAGGGTGTTATGGCTATTTTAGCTCATGCTATTTTAGAAAACGCTGATTTAGATGAAGATGAGAAAGCTTTCTTTGATGATTTAGACTTAGGTTATATTTATGCTGAGACAAATATTGGTGATGAAGAGTTAGATGATATGATTAAATCATTTAAAAGATGTAAAAATCATGTTTTAATTATAGGTAATGATTTAATTGCACATGAATGTTCTAACAATATAGCAAAACTAGCAGCACTAATTGAAAAATATAGTGACTTCTCTATAGTTATAGTTCCTCGTGAAATAAATACACTTGGGGTCTCACTTATAAACACACTTGATAAAGATGAAGAATTAGATAATGTTGTAGGCTACAACGCTAATGGTTCATTTGTAATATCTTCTTTAGAAAATTCAGATTTAGCAGTACCAGCACTTAATCAACAAGAGGGAACTGTTATAAATATTGATAATAGAGTTTTACCAACAAATGTTGCATTAGAATTTAATGGATATACACTCAATGATATTGCAAATGCTTTTGGTATTACTAATGAAAATACTGTTGATTACACAAAAGAGTTAAGTAATGATGTTGGTTTTAAAAATATAGCATTTGATGATTTAGAAAATTATTTAGCAAAAATGGGTGAAGATGTTCGTGGGTATTTACTTGATGAAGTTAAAAAAGATTCAAATGGCAAACTAGAAGAGTTAGATGATTTACCTGAGTATAACGGTACAGTTATTTATCATTGTGATCCTGTTTTACAATTTAATGCACATACAAACGAAACAAAACAATTAGAAAAAGATAAATATTTAAGAGGTTCTGCACAATTTTGTGTAGCAGCTAGAATTTCAGATGGTGATAATGTAGAGTTGTCATTTGGTAATATTAAAATACAAAGAGAATTTAAATTAGATAGTGAACTTAAGGGAACAATAGCACTAAATCCCACGTATGATATTGGTATAGATGCTAACAGATATAGATTTGATAAATCCAAAATAGTGAGAGTAGTCCAATGAGTAAAATTACTATAAATATTGACGGTAGAGACATAGAGACGCAAGAGGGTGAGTTTATACTTAACGCTGCTCGTGCAAATGACATCTATATACCAGCAATTTGTTATTTAACAAGGTGTAGTCCAACACTAGCTTGTCGTATATGTCTTGTTGAAGCGGATGGAAAACAGGTTTATTCTTGTAATGCAAAATCAAAAGATGGTATGCAGATTACAACATCAACTGAAAATATTGAAAAAGAACGCCGTGCAATTATGGAGGTATATGATGTAAATCATCCTCTTCAATGTGGTGTTTGTGATCAATCAGGAGAGTGTGAGCTACAAAACTATACACTTGATTTAGCTGTTGATTCTCAAAACTATGCAGTTGGAGACGTAAATAGAGAAGATATAGATTGGGGTCATCTACACTATAACCCAGGTTTATGTATAGTTTGTGAAAGATGTGTTACTGCATGTAAAGATATGATTGGTGATAATTCACTAAAAACTATCCCAAGAGGTGCTGACCCACTTGATCCTGATTATAAAACCTCTATGCCAAAAGATGCTTATGCAATGTGGAATAAGTTAAATAAATCGGTTATTGGTTTAACAAGTGAAGAAGAGATGCTTGATTGTACATCTTGTGGAGAGTGTGCGGCAGTTTGTCCTGTTGGTGCTTTAGTTGATACTCACTTTATTTATAAAACAAATGCGTGGGAACTTACTCAAATCCCTGCTACTTGTGGACACTGTTCAGCTGGATGTCAAATCTCTTATGATGTTAAACATACAAGTATCTCTGATACAACTGAAAAAATTTATCGTGTTATGAATGAGTGGAATTATGTTTCACTTTGTGGTGCTGGTAGATATGGATTTGATTACCAAAATGAAGTTCAAAGTAAAGATGAAGTTGCATTTGCAAATGCAATAGAGGCATTTAAAAAAGCTGATACTATAGAGTTTACTTCAACTATTACAAATGAAGAAGCTTTAATCCTTCAAAAACTCAAACAAAAACTTGGACTTAAACTTGTAAACAGTGAAGCAAAAGCATTTCAAACTTTCTTAAATGATTATAGTGAGATAAGTGGAACTAAACTTTACGGTAATAATTTACAAAATACTCATAACTCAAACTTTGTTATCTCAGTTGGAACAGCTATAAAAAGTGATAATCCAAATGCAAGATATGCATTAAATAACTCTATGACTGTAAATAAAGGTGCTGGGATATATTTTCACCCTCTACAAGATCCTATTATAGAAGATCTTGCTAAAGGTATTATGAGTGTTAAACATGCTCCACTTCAAGAAGAGGCTGTTCTTTATCTTATTCTTGATCTATTTGGAAATAAAGAGAAACTTCCATCAGATGTTGTCGAGTATTTAGCATCTTTTCACTCTGATAAAACTATAACAGTAACAGAGACTATAAAAGAAAAAGTGGTTGAGATAGTTAAAGAGATGAAAGTAAATGAAGAAACTGGTGAAGAAGAAGAGGTTGAAGTAGAAAAATCTAAAATGGTTCCTAAAAAAGTTGAAAAAGAAGTAGTTATAGATGATAACGCTCTTTTAAGTATTTTAGGTGCTGATGATAATTTTATGGAAGCACTAGAGAAAAACCTTAAAAAGAAAGATACTTTTGCACTAATAGCTGGACCAGATTTATATACTCATCCAAATTCTAAAAATCTTGCTCGTTTACTTGGACTTATTGAAAAATATAGTGAGTTTGAAATCACTATGATACCAACACTTACTAACTCACTTGGTGTTGCTTTAATTTGTGAGCTTGATGATGAAAAAGGTTCATTCAGTGTTGGATATAACACTAAAGGTGACTTCACTTTATCTGCTTTAGGTGATGGTGACTTAGATATGCCAGCAATTAATCAGCAAGAGGGAACTCTAACAAGTATAAACAAAAGAGTAAATCCTACAAATGCAGCTATTGGTTATAAGGGTTATGAGCTTAATGACATAGCAAATGCTTTTGGTCTTAAGGTTAAAAATACAATCGATTATACGGTGCAACTTCCGTTAGAAGTTGGCTTTGAAGCTAAGAATTTTGATGATTTACCAAATCACTATGATAATGATGGTAGTGAGCATCGTGGATATGTTTTAAATAACATAAGTGTAAATATAAATGGTGATGAGTTAGTAGATAAATTTGATGATACAGTTTTAAGTGGTACCTTGATTTATTTAGCAAACCCAGTAAGACAATTTAGTGATTTTACAAATAAAACTACAAATTTAGATGAAATTAGTGGTGTTTATATGAGTGAAGAGTTTTTAAGTAAATCTGATTTTAATGAAGGAGATAGTGTGAGAGTAAAAAGCCAAAATGGCGAGCTTATTGCTAATATCGTAAGTGATAATAAAATCCTTGGAGATATAGCATTTCTTCCAACATTTGATTCTAAAATAAATTCAGAAGCATTGTTTAGCTCATACCGCTTTGCAACAGCTTCGATTGAAAAGGTGTAATATATGGAAACAGCATATTTAATTGAAACGGTTATAAAAATCGTTGTAGTTTTACTTATATTTTCAGCTCTTGCTGGCATAGGTACATATTTTGAAAGAAAAATATTAGCATTTATGCAGCGTCGTCTTGGACCAATGAATGTTGGACCTTACGGTTTGCTTCAAGTTGCGGCAGATGGTATTAAGCTATTTACAAAAGAAGATATTGTTCCTTCTAATGTAGTTTCTCGTATCTTTAAAATAGCACCTGTTATAACTGCTGCAACTGCTTTTATGGCAGCGGCAGCTATTCCTTTTTTACCATCTTTTACACTTTTTGGATATGAAGTTCATCCAATAATTGCAGATATAAATATAGGTATTTTATATATTTTAGGGGTTATGGGTATCGGTCTTTATGGTCCGCTCCTTGGTGGTATGGCATCTGCAAATAAATTTTCACTTTTATCTGCTGCTCGTGCTGCTGCTGTATTTATCTCTTACGAAGTAATTACGGGTTTATCAATTTTAGCTCCAATTATGATGGTTGGCTCATTATCTCTAATTGATTTTAATGATTATCAAGCTGGTGGTATTGGTAGTTGGATTATTTGGTCTCAACCTGTTGCGTTTATTCTATTTTGGATAGCAGCATTTGCTGAAACTGGTCGTACACCATTTCACTTAATTGCAAATGATCATGAAATTATTGATGGTTTTGGTACTGAGTATTCTGGCATGAGATGGGGACTTTTCTTCATTGGTGAGTATGCAAATATGTTCTTTATCTCTTTTGTTATCTCTCTTCTTTTCTTAGGTGGATATGGAGATGGAAGCCTTTTAGGTGCTTTAGGACTTTTAGCTAAAGTTGCATTTTTCTTTTTCTTTTTCTTATGGACAAGAGCAGCTTGGCCAGATGTAAGACCAGATCAATTGATGTGGTTATGCTGGAAAGTATTAATGCCAATAGCTGTGATTAACATTGTAATCACTGGCATAGTGATGATGTAAGGGGTGATGATGAATAATAATGAATTTAATGATAGAGATATCTCTAATGATTACTTCTTAGTAGATATAGAGGATTATCCAACTGATGGTTGGGGTAAGTTTAAAAGAGTTGTAAAAAGAACTTTTAGAGGTGAACTTTTTGTAGGTTTATGGGTTGTATTTCGTGAGATGATTAGGTTTGATACTCACACGATTAAGTATCCAGAAGAGAAAATGCCAATAGGACCGAGATATCGTGCAGTGCATGAGATGAAAAGACTTTGGGAGTCTGATACTGAGAGATGTATTGGATGTGGATTATGTGAGAAGATTTGTATATCTAATTGTATTAGAATTGATACAAAAATTGATGAAAATTCTCGTAAAGAGGTTAGTGAATACAGTATTAACCTTGGTCGTTGTATCTTTTGTGGTTATTGTGCTGAAGTTTGTCCAGAACTTGCGATTGTTCACGGTGGTGAGTATGAAAATGCAAGTGATCAAAGGGAGCATTTTGTAATGTATGAAGATATGTTAACACCACTAGATAAGATGAGAGCTGGAACACAGACGGAGTTTGAAGGTTTTGGTGCTATTACACCACATGAAGAAGAGCGTGTTAAAAAAACACCTCTAGCATATTAAGGAGTTCATTATGTTTGAAGCGATTGCATTTTATCTGTTTTCTTTTTTAACAATTTCGATGTTTTACATCACAGTTACTACATCACAGGCATTATATGCTTTAACAGCATTAGCAGCAGGAATGATTTTTATATCAGCATTTTTCTTTATCTTAGGAGCTGACTTCTTAGGTGCAGTACAAATTATGGTTTATTCAGGTGCTGTAATGGCATTATACGCTTTTGGTATGATGTTTTTTGATACAACAAGAGAAGTAAAAGAGAAACAAGGTAATAAATTTGTAATAGTTGGTTTAAGTCTTGTAGCAGCTGTTTTAATTGTTGTTATTTTTGCTGCTCCAATTGTAACTGATAATATAACTGCTCTTTATCCAATGACAGAAGGTGTTGGTAATACTCAAGATGTTGGAATGGTTTTATTTACTAAGTATTTAGTTCCATTTGAAGTAGCGGCAGTGATGCTACTTGTTGCAATGATCTCAGGTATTATTTTAGCTGGAAAGAAAATGGATTTATCTCTTACTCTTATGGATGAAGATGAAATTAAAGAGATGAAAAGAGAAGAAGAAAATAAAAAGGTTTTATTATGATGGAAATTGGACTAAATCATTATCTTGTACTATCAACTATACTTTTCTCTATCGGTTTAGTTGGTGTAATGAGAAGAAAAAATCTTCTTATGCTTTTCTTTGCAACAGAGATACTTCTTAATTCAGTTAATATCTCTTTTGCTGCTATCTCACATTACTATGGTGACTTAACTGGGCAAATGTTTGCATTTTTTGTTATAGCTATCGCTGCTTCTGAAGTTGCTGTTGGTCTTGGTTTATTAATTCTTTGGCATAAAAGGCATAATAATATTGACCTTGACAGCATGTCAACGATGAGAGGATAAAAATATGGAAATGTTTTTATATATAGCGTTATTTGCACCATTAGTTGGTTCAATGTTTGCTGCACTTTTTGGTGCTAGACCAAAAACATTAATTGCTGGAATTATTCCAAGTGCATTACTGTTTGTTTCATTTGTAGCTAGTAGTATTCTTTTAGTACACGTACTACAAACAGATTCAAGTATTCATGTTGAAATGATGACATGGATGGCTACAGGGGAACTTTATATCCCTTTTGGATTTGTAGTTGATCAAATAAGTGTTACTATGATGATGGTTGTTACTCTTGTTTCAACTGTTGTGCATGTTTATGCTATTGGGTATATGAGTCATGATAAATCATTTAATCGTTTCTTTGCTTGGTTATCAGCTTTTGTATTCTCAATGATGGTTCTTGTAATGAGTGATAATTTTGCTGGTCTTTTCATTGGTTGGGAAGGTGTTGGTCTATGTTCATGGGGTCTTATTGGTTTTTGGTATCATAAAGAGAGTGCTACTTGGGCTGCTAACGAAGCATTTATAATGAACCGTATTGCTGACCTTGGAATGTTAATCGGAATCTTTTTAGTATATTGGAATACAGGAACACTTCAGTATGATGAAGCTTTTGCTGCTATGCCTGCACTTGAAACGGATGTTTTAACATGGATGGGAATCTTCTTATTCATCGGAGCTATGGGTAAATCGGCACAATTTCCATTACATACTTGGCTTGCAGATGCGATGGAGGGACCAACTCCTGTTTCTGCACTAATTCATGCAGCAACTATGGTAACAGCTGGTGTTTATCTTATAGTTCGTGCTAATCCGCTTTATGATTTAATTCCTAATGTCGGACTCTTTATAGCCTCACTTGGAGCATTTGTTGCACTGTTTGCTGCATCAATGGCACTTGTTAATCGTGATATGAAAAGAATTATTGCATACTCAACTCTATCTCAACTTGGTTATATGTTTGCCGCTGTTGGCTTAGGTGCTTATTGGGTTGCACTGTTTCATCTTATGGCTCACGCATTCTTTAAAGCACTACTATTCCTTGGTGCTGGTAATGTTATGCATGCTATGAAAGATGAACTTGATCCGTTTAAGATGGGTGGATTAAAAAAAGTTATGAAGGGTACATTTATAATGATGACCGTAGCTTCTGTAGCATTAGCTGGAATCTTCCCTCTTGCTGGTTTTTGGTCAAAAGATTTGATTTTAGAGGTTGCATTTATTGATAACCACTATATTATCTACTCAGTATTATTATTTACTGCTGCACTTACAGCATTTTACTCATTTAGATTGGTTGCACTAATCTTTCATGGTGAAGAAAGATATAAACTATTTGGTATTGATCCACATGAAGCGTATAAATTTATGTTAGTTGCAATGAGTCCTCTTCTTTTACTTGCTGTTATAGCTGGTGTATTTAAGATGACTTACTTTGAGATGGTTACACAAGTTCTTCCAGCAACTGATTATCATATAGATTCTCCAATAGTATATTGGATTATGACAATTGGAACTCAACTTCTTGTTGGTGCTGCAATTTTTTATGCTTATAGAAAATATACAAGTAGAGATATTAAAGTACCTGATGGAACATCTGCAATGGAGAGAAGTTTTGGATATAAATTATTGAAAAATCAATATTATATCCCTTATTTTTATGAAGAGTTTATTACAAAACCATACATAAAAATGTCAACTTTTTTCTGGAAAGAGATAGATCAAAAAATTGTTGATGCTAGTGTTGATGGCATCGCAAAAGCATTTTACAATACAGGTGAAAATACAAGAGAGATGCAGAGTGGAAATCTTTCTACTATGCTTAGATGGATGGTAGCTGGTACAGTTGGTCTATTATCATTAGCTGTGGTTTTTGGACTAGCAGCTAGACATTCTGATGGAGTCGCTTCGATTCTATCAGCGATAGGAGTTAAGTAGATGTTAGACAATATCTTATCAATTTTAATTTTTTTCCCAGCACTAGCAGCGGTACTAGGATTTGTAGTAGATAAAAATAGTATACGTGCTTATGGTGTAGCAGTTGCTTCTATAGAGTTTGCTCTTTCTTTATTGCTATGGTTCTTTTTTGATAATAGTGTTTCAGGCATGCAGTTTATGGAACATATTGCATTAGTTCCAGTATTTGGAATTAACTACATAGTTGGTGTTGATGGTATCTCACTATTTATAATTATATTAGCAGCATTTTTTACAATGATTGGTATCGCTTCACTTACAGATACTAAAAATGTAAAAAATATGATTATTACACTTCTATTTTTACAAATGACTATGGTTGGTGTTTTTGCTGCTCTTGATGCAATTGTATTTTATGTATTTTGGGAGCTTTCACTTGTTCCAATGTTATATATCATCGGTGCGTGGGGTGGTCCTTTAAGAATTTACGCTTCAGTTAAATTCTTTTTATATACATTTGCAGGTTCACTTGTAATGTTAGTTGGTATTTTAGTAATGGCATATTTATACTATCAATCAACTGGTCAATGGAGTTTTGCAATTCTTGATTGGCATCGTTTAATTCTGCCAGAGGATTATCAATTTTGGTTATTTATTGCATTTTTCTTTGGTTTTGCTATCAAAGTTCCAATGTTTCCATTTCATACTTGGTTGCCATATGCTCACGGACAAGCACCAACTATTGGTTCTGTAATACTTGCGGCAATACTGCTAAAAATGGGTACATACGCATTTGTTCGTTTTTCATTGCCAATGTTCCCAGATGCATCGGTCTACTTTATGTTCCCAATTGCAATTTTAGCAATCATAATGATTATATACACGGCAATGGTAGCTTATGCACAAAAAGATATTAAACAACTTGTTGCATACTCTTCTGTTTCACATATGGGTGTTATCATCCTTGGTACATTTGCATTAAATGTTGAGGGAATTTCAGGTTCAATCTTTTTAATGATAGCTCACGGTGTTGTCTCTGGTGCTTTGTTCTTTCTTGTAGGTGTTATATATGATAGAAGACAGACTAAGATGATGAGTGAGTTTGGTGGATTAGCACATGTTATGCCAAGGTTTGCAGTTATTTTTGGAATAATGATGATGGCTTCAGTTGGAATGCCTTTAACAATTAATTTTGTTGGAGAGTTTTTAAGTCTTTTAGGCTTTTATCAACAATCACAAACACTAACGATAATTGCAGGTATTGCGATTATTGTAGGTGCTATATATATGTTAACAGCCTATAAAAAGATGTTTTTTGGAAATGTTACAAATGAGAAGAATAAAAATCTCCCAGATGTAAACAAAAGAGAGCTTATTGCTTTAGTACCATTGGTTATTATTACAATTTGGTTAGGTATATACCCTAAACCAGTATTGGGTCCAATAAACAATAGTGTTGAATCTTTAGTTAGCCTAATGCATGAAAAAGCAGTAACAGAAGAAGCAAAATCTAGAATTCCAAATCCTAGTATTTTAATGACAAGAACTACAGCACAGGAGGCATACTAATGTTAGAACCAGTAAATATTTCATTAGAATCACTAAACCTAATGACACTTGCACCTATGTTAGTACCTATCGTTGGTGCATTGTTAATTTTGATTATTGATTTCTTTAAAAGTGAACAAGATAAATCTTTATATGTAATGCTCAGCCTTCTTATTTTAGGGATAGATTTTATATTTTTAATAGAATCAGCAGATATATTCACTGAAAATGGCACTGTAATGGGTGTTTTTGATGTTATGCTCATAGATGGACTTGCTATTTTATCTCAGTTTATAATAGTTGGTGCTTCAATGCTTTTTATCCCATTGGCACTATCTCAAAAAAGATTTCACGAGTTTGAATATCCTGAATTTTTTGCACTATTCTTATTTATGATTGGTGGATTCCAGTTTATGGTCGCAACAGATAATTTAATCCTTATCTTTGTTGGATTAGAGACAGCATCTCTTGCTCTATATACACTAATAGCTATGCATAACCGTGATAAATCATTTGAAGCAGCTGTTAAGTACTTTACAATGGGTGCTTTAGCTGCTGGTTTCTTTAGTTTTGGATCAATGGTATTTTATGCACTTACAGGATCTATAGAAATTAATCAAATTGCACAAGTTTTACAAGCAAGTAATTATGAAAATATTGAGTTTGTTTTAATTGGTGTTGTTTTTATGTTAGCATCATTTGGTTTTAAACTATCAATTGTACCTTTTCATACATGGGCACCAGATGTATATGAAGGGTCATCTGCTGCGATGGCAGGTTATATGTCAATTGTTCCAAAAATTGCAGCATTTGTTGTTGCTATGAGACTTTTTGAGTTCTTAATTCATAGTGGAATTATTTGGCTAGAGGTTATTTTATATGCTCTTGTTGTTATAACTATGACAATGGCAAATATTTGGGCATTGGTTCAAACAGATGTAAAAAGAATGCTTGCATATAGTTCTATTTCACATGCTGGTTTTGTAATGGCAGCCATTCTTATAGGTACTACACAAGCAAACTCAGCACTGTTTTTCTACTGGATTTTATTTAGTTTTACTAATCTTGGGTCATTTTCTATGCTTTGGATTTCAAGACAAAAAAATCTTCCTCCAGGACAAAGTTCAGATCATTCTTATGATAAGTTTGCGGGAATGGTAAAAACAGCACCAATTGCCGCTTCTATCATGGCTCTGTTTATGTTGAGTTTAGCTGGGCTTCCCCCATTTGCACTGTTTTGGGGTAAAATGTATATGATATCTTCTGCTGTTACAGCTGACTATATTGTTTTAGCACTTATTATGGCACTAAACTCTGCTATCGCAGCATATTATTATTTAAAACTAATAGTATATATGTTTATGAAAGAGCCAATGAATGATTCAGATGGAAACGTAAGTGTTGTAAATGCGACCTTATCTTTAAAAACTATTATTGGTTTTGCAGCAGTGGGAACTATATTTGCTTTTTTAATATTAAATTCATTATTAGAGTTTGTTACAGCATTTGTATACGGTAGTGGATACTGATTATTTTTACAGGTAAGGAACTAAGTCCCTTACCTTACGCTAACGCTAAGTTCTCTTCGGCAGAGAGCCCACGCATAGTAAACCATGCTTTATGAATTTTAAAAATAAAGCTTAGATAAAAGAGGAGAGAAATTGTTAAAGACGATATTCTTAACTCTTATTTTAACAACTATTTTCTCTTCCTTATACGCACTTGAGATATCACTTCAAGGTGCAAGAGAGAAACATCAACCATACTCAACTCTTCATCTAAAAGCTCAAGATAAATTTTTATGTCAAGAGATGAAAAATGATTTTGATATAACAGTAAAAATAATTTGTGCTTTTTCAAAATCTCCATCAAGAGAGTTTAGAAAATTACAAAATAGTTTTTTTAAAATAAACACAGAGATAAGAAATAAAACATTTTTTCTCATTATAGAGCCATTTGAAAAGATGAAACTGTATCCAATGATTTTTGATTTAACAAAAGAAGATACGATTTTTTCTCCAAATGTGAAATTATCACATAATTGGATGATAGTTGGTTATAAAGAGGAGATACCATATATAAAATCTCATGAAAAAACAGATGCCTCTATAAATTTTCCATTTGTACTTGATGAAGATATGCTTCCATATGTTGGTAGTTTAGATATAGAGGGGAAACCAGTACATATAAAAAAAGTTGGTGATGTAGTAGAGTATATAAAAATCAAAAAACTTTATAAAAATCAAAAGTATGATTTTTGTTTAGAGCTTATTGATGAAGTGTTAAATAAATATCCAAACTCTCTTTTTAAACCAGAATTATTATTTTATAAAACAAGAGTACATATAAAATTAAAAGAGTATGATAAAGTTATTGAGAGTGCAAAAAAATATTTAAGAGATTACTCTTCAGATGAAAATATAGCAGAAGTTCTTTCTTTAATCGCTAATGCTTATGGAAAGTCAGGATTAGTTAGTGATGCTGATTATTTCTTTGATCGTCTTTTTAGTGAACATGCTGATTCACCATACGTTTACTGGGCTTATCTTTACAAAGGTGAACTACTAGAGTCATCAGGTAGTTCATCACGTGCTAGAGAGATATATAAAAAAGCTATTGATAAAACAAAAGATTTAGATGTAGCAGTTGCAGCTGCTTATAGATTGTCAAAAAGTTATATGTCAAATTCAAATTTAAAATTAGCAGCAAAATATACAAAAAAAATTGTAGATGCAAAACCTGAATATTTTACAAAGTATATGCATAAATCAATGAATTTGATGTATGATTTTGTGGATAATGGAGATTATTTATCTGGAGCATACATAGCAGAGTCAATATCTGAAAATATAGATTCAACCTACGATGAGTATGAAGAGTTATCAAGAAATGTTGGTATATGGCTAAGTAAAACTAAGTATAAGAAAAAAGCATTAGAAGCTCTAAATAAATATATAAAACTTTTTAATGATGGTGAGTTTACAGAAGAGGTTGAAACTGCCAAGGATACTTTGTTTTTTGACGTAAGTGATGCAAATTTTACTACAAAATTAAACGAATACAATATTTTAATGGAAGAATACAGTGAGGATAGCATAGGTAGTAGAGCTATTTATGAAAAAGCAAAATTACTAATTGAAAATAAAAAATTTAGAGATGCTCTTGAGATGGAAAGCAAGCTTCTTGAATTAATTGGAGAAGCTTATTCTGATGTACCTCAAATAATAACTGATGCTGCCATAGGAACTATGAAAAATGCTTTAAAAAATAAAGAGTGTAATAGTGTACTTATAATTTCATCTCAATATAAAATAGAATTATCAAATGAGTGGGATAGTGGAGTATATGATTGTGCTATGAAAGGTGGTGATTATACACTTGCTAAAAAAATGGCAGATAAAAACTTAAAATCCAAAAATTTAGAACATAGAAAAGAGTGGTTGTATAGATATATAAAACTAGATTTTGCAACTGGTAACTATAGTAATGTTATAGAAGCTTCAAAAGACTTAATTAGCTTAATAGAAGATGATAAAAATTCTCCATATATAGATATTTACAGATATATATTTGATACTTATCAAAGACTAGAAAATAGCATTAAGATGATAGAATCTATTACAGATATTAAAAAAATATTTAAACAAAGCTATAAAGATATAGATAGATATGTAGCAGTTATGGCAGTAGGAAGCGATAAAAAAGATAGTAATTTAGTTATAGAGTATGGTGAAAAAGTTTTAGAGATACAAGTTTTATCTGATTCATACCCACAAAGCCCTTTTATAGAGTTTGCTCTTTATCAAGCATATGTTGATGAGAGTCGTAATAATGAAGCATTAGATGTTGTAACATCATTAAATAGTATAGAGTTAAACAATAATGAAAGATCAAGACAAAAATATCTTTTAGGTAGTATACTTGAAAAATTATGGAGAGATGATGATGCAAAGGTTGCTTATCAAGAAGCGATTGAGGCAGATAAAGATTCAGCTTGGGCAGAATTAGCAAAGAGTGCAAAAGAATTTTAAAATTAAATTAAACTTAATTTTAATGAGTAATAAATAAATAATGAGATGGTTAAAAGTTAAATCGGATAAAATTACTCTGATTTAAAAATACTAGAGTGTAAGGCACTCTTACCAAAGGAAACAAAATGAAAAAAATCATTTTTCTAATCGCATTAACAATAGGTGCTCTTCAAGCAGACAACGTAGTACATTATGATACTCCAGAAGCAAGTGAGCCAAGTAAACCTAATCACCCAAATAACGATATTCATTTCGTTAGATAGTTATTAACAACAATTTAATCTCCTTTTCTTTCATTCACCTCTTTCTCCTTGAGGTGAAATATCTATAAACTAAAAATTTTCTTTTAGTAAGTTTCACTTTATAGGTGTTTTATTTTTTTCTCCCAAGTCTAAAACATCTATAAAGTAAAACCTTTAATTTAAATATAATATAATACCTGTAAATCTTTCAAAGGTATTTTTATGTCAAAAATCATAATATTTAGCGGTGCTGGAATAAGTGCAGAATCTGGAATAAGTACATTTAGAGATAGTGGTGGGCTTTGGGAAGAGTATGATGTCAGTGTTGTATGTAATCATGATAGTTTAGAAAAGAATGAATCACTTACCATAGAATTTTATGATAAAAGAAGAGCAGACTTAGAAGATAAAGAGCCAAACTATGCCCATGATCTTATCGCTGATTTAAAAAACAAATACCCTGATGATATAGCTGTTATAACTCAAAATGTAGATAATTTTTTTGAAGAAGCTGGATTAAAACAAGAAGATGTGATTCACTTACATGGTTTTATGAATGAAGTGAGATGTCAAGAGTGTCATAAGACTGTAAATATTGGGTATAAAAGTTTATATGATTCGAATAATGGTTTTTGTAAGCCTTGTGGAGCAAAACTAAGACCAAATATTGTATTTTTTGGAGAAGCTGCTCCTATGTATGAGGTACTAAACCAAGAAGTACAAGATTGTGAGTTTTTTATAGTGATAGGAACAAGTGGAAATGTTGTTGGAGTAAATATGATTGCAGGATTTGCTGATAAGTCTATACTAAATAATTATGAACCAAGTGAGGCAATAGATGATTCACTTTTTGATAAAGTTTTGTATAAAAAAGCAACTGATGCTATAGAAGAGATAGCTCAAGATGTTGAAGAGTTTTTAAGTGGACAATAAGTTTAGATATCTTATAAAAATATCTAAACTTTAAAATAACATATTTAAAATAATCTCTTCTAATTTTTCAAGTGGTGCATTTGTAATGTTATCAAACTGAGTACGATTAAAAGTTTGCTGTCTTTTTGCAAGTTGTGCCGTATGAGTTGAGATATTTTCACACATCTCTTCTTTACTCACTTTACCATCAAGATACTCTAAAACTTCCACTATTCCTATAGAACCCATAGAGTGAGGAAACCTTGTATATTTATGTTCCAAATAACACACTTCATCAATTAGTCCAAGTTCTAACATTTTAGCTATTCGTTTTGAGATTCTCTCTCTTAAAATATCTCTAC
>JAFLJV010000172.1 GCA_022712845.1 Sulfurimonas sp.
AAATACAAAAAATATTTCTAAAAATAAAATATATTTCTAAAAATAATAAAGGTGTTTCTTCTGCTAGAAATACGGGCATAAAAAATTCTAAGTGCAATTGGATAGCTTTTTTAGATTCTGATGATGAATGGCATGAAGATAAATTAAAATATCAAGTTGAATTTCATCAAAATAATTTAGATATTTTGATGAGTTATACTGATGAGAAGTGGATTAGAGATGGTGTTGAAGTTAAAGTACCTAAGAAGTATAAAAAAATAGGTGGAGATATTTTTTTTAATTATATAGAGTATTGCAATGTTGCTCCATCATCAACTATAGTTCATAAAAAATTATTGAATGAAGTTGGATTATTTGATGAGAGTTTAGAAGTTTGTGAAGATTATGATTTATGGTTAAGAATAGCATTAAATAATAAGATAGGATTAATTGATAAAAAACTTATAAATAAATATGGAGGAGCTAATGATCAGCTTAGTATAAAATTTTGGGGAATGGATAGATACAGAGTTAAATCTTTAGAAAAAATCTTAACTTTAGAATTAAGAAAAGAACAAAAAGATATACTTTTAAATACTTTAATAAATAAATATAAAGTTCTACTAAAAGGTGCTATTAAATATGATAAAATAGCACAAATTAAAGAGTATAAAATAAAAATAGAAAGATTTAATAATTATGAATAGTTTAACAAAAGAGACAAAGTTAACACTTCTTTATATACTAATCGCATTTACATTTTCAGTTGCTATGAGAATGATATGGTATTTTAATTTTAGTGGGTATGAACCATTTATGTTTAATGGTCAGTTTATGATAAATACAAATGATGGGTATTATTGGGCAGAGGGTGCTAGAGATATTTTAAGTGGGATATCCCAAGAAAACGATTTATCTCCAATAACTAGAGCAGCCTCTCAGGTAACAGCATTTTTTGCAATAATAATGCCATTTTCTTTTGAAAGTGTAATTTTATTTTTACCAGTTTTTTTAAGTTCTTTGGTTGTTATACCAATAATTTTAATAGCAAAAAGTTTAAATAATTTAGAAATGGGTTTAATTGCTGCTCTTTTAGCAAGTATAGCTTGGAGTTATTATAATCGCACAATGATTGGTTATTTTGATACTGATATGCTTAATATTGTGTTACCTATGTTTTTATTGTGGTCAATTATTTGGGCAATAAATACAAATGAAGATAAATATTTACTTATAACAGCCATAGATATTTTAATATATAGATGGTGGTATCCTCAAAGCTATGCTTTAGAATTTTCATTTTTTGGTCTTATATTTTTGTATACTTTAATTTGGGATAGAAAAAATCTTTATAACTATAAGCTTTTAGCAATTATAATGTTTGCTATGATTAATATTGATGGATTTATTAGATTTCCTTTAGTATTAGGAGCTTTTTATATCTTTAAACAAGAAAAGTTTCAAAAATATATTTATTATTTACTAGCAATCTCAATTGTATTATTTTTTATAACAGGTGGATTCAATCCTATTTGGGGAAAATTAGAAGCTTATGTTTTTACAGATAATTTAATAATAACACAAGAAGGATTAAAACTTCATTTTTACTCAGTAATGCAAACTGTAAGAGAAGCAGGGCAAATTCCATTTGAAACATTTGCAAATAGGATTAGTGGACATACAATCACATTCGTTTTATCAATAATAGGATTTGTATATTTAGCATATAAACATAAAATCATGTTATTCGCAATACCAATGATTGGACTTGGATTTTTAGCCTCAGTTGGTGGACTTAGATTTACTATTTATGCTGTGCCAATTTTAGCTTTAGGTATAGCATTTTTAATAACTGAAATAGTACGAGTATTGCCAACAAAAAGATTAAAATATTTAAGTATATTTACTTTAACGATTGTAATTTTATTTCCAAATTATAAGCATATTACAGTGTATAAAGTTCCAACTGTCTTTAATGCTGATGAAGTTAAAGTCTTAGACAAGCTTAAAGCTATGGTTGATAGAGAAGATTATGTTATCGCTTGGTGGGATTATGGCTATCCGATAAGATATTATAGTGATGTTAAAACACTTGTAGATGGTGGAAAACATGGAGGAAGTGTAAACTTTCCAGTAAGTTATATATTATCAAATTCACAAGATGTATCAGCAAAAATGGCAAGGCTTGATGTAGAATATACAGAAAAAGTATTTAAAACTTCTAAAATAAATGAAAAGCTTTCTAAAGATAAAAAAATTAAAATATTTTCAAATATAGAAGAGATGACTAAAGATTATGATTTTAATAATACAAATGACTTTTTACTATCCCTTGAAACAGATATAAAACTACCAGAAAAGACAAGAGACATTTATTTTTATTTACCATACAGAATGTTGGATATCTACCCAACAGTAAAAATATTTTCAAATATAGATCTTATGAATGGAAAGATGAAAGATCAACCACTTTTTTATGTTAGTAAAAGATTTAAACAAGATAAAAATATTATTGATTTAGGAAGAGGTGTTTTATTTAATTTAAAAGATCAAATTGTAAAAATTGGAAGTAAAAATATACCTGTTAAAAGATTTGTAAAAACATCTTATGGTAAAGATATGCAATTTCAAAAAGAGATACAAGAATCTAAAAGTAAAGGAATAACTGTGATTTATATGAAGAACTATAATACTTTTTTAGTTCTTGATGAAGAGTCATATAATTCTTTATATATTCAATTAATGGTACTTGAAGAGTATGATAAATCACTTTTTGAGCAAGTTATTACAAACCCTCATGCCAAAGTATATAAACTTAAGATATAATAATAAATATAATTTTCAAGGTAGTAAATGTCAAAAATTAGAAAATGTTTATTCCCTGCAGCTGGGTATGGAACAAGGTTTCTTCCAGCTACAAAAGCTATACCAAAAGAGATGTTACCAGTGCTTACAAAGCCACTTTTACAATATGGTGTTGAAGAGGCACTTAGTTCAAATATTCATACAATGGCAATAGTAACTGGCCGTGGTAAGCGAGCAATAGAAGATCACTTTGACATCTCTTATGAGCTAGAACATCAAATAAAAGGTACACCTAAAGAGCCTTATTTAACAGAAATAAGATCAGTTATAACTAAATGTACTTTTTCGTATACTCGCCAAATTGAGATGAAAGGTTTAGGTCATGCAATCCTTTGTGGAGAAACTCTTATAGGAAATGAGCCATTTGCAGTAATATTAGCAGATGATTTATGTGATAATGCGCCCGACCAAAGGGACAAGTGCCCTCTGGGTGTCGGTGAATCAGTTCTTTTACAAATGACAAAACTATATGAAAAATATCAATGTTCTATTGTGGCGGTGGAAGAGATAGCACTGCAGGACAGTAGTAAGTATGGTGTTATAGCTGGGGATGAGATTCTCAATCAAGTTGAGAATGACGGGTTTGAAGTTGAGAATGACGGGTTTGACAACTCATCGTCATCCTCGGGCTTGACCCGTGGATCTATTTACAGAGTTACTGACATGGTAGAAAAACCAAGTCCTGAAGATGCACCATCAAATTTAGCAATCATTGGTAGATATATATTAACTCCTGATATTTTTGATATTTTAAGAGAAACACAACCTGGAAAAGGTGGTGAAATTCAGATAACTGATGCACTTTTAACTCAAGCAAAACAGGGTAGAGTTATTGCTTATAAATTTCAAGGTAAAAGATTTGATTGTGGCTCAGTAGATGGATTTGTAGAAGCAACAAATTACTTTTATAAAAAGAGTAATTTATAAAAAATGAAATATCAACATAATTTTAATCCGACTATATCAGATGAAAATATTTTTAGCGAAATAGAAAAAGAAAAAGAAAATATTGGTTATTATAATCTTGTTAATCAAGATACAAAAACTTTTAAAGAGTATGCAAAGAGTGTAAAACAATCAAATATAGTTGTTATTGGGATAGGTGGAAGTACTCTTGGTACATATGCAATCTATAAATTTTTAAAACACTCAAAAGACTTAAGTAAAAAACTTTATTTTTTAGAAACAACAGATCCTATAGATATAACATCAAAAATTGAAGCTATAAATCTTAAAGATACACTTTTTATAGTTATATCAAAGTCTGGTACAACAATTGAAACAATATCAATATTTAAATATATCAATTCTTTGATTAAGTGTGATAAAAACAATACTTTAGTTATTACTGAAAATGATTCAAAATTAAGTGAATATGCTAAAATAAATCAAATAGATAGTTTTGATATTCCAAAAAATGTAGGTGGAAGATTTTCAGTTTTTTCCGCTGTGGGTTTACTTCCATTAGCTATTGTTGGTATAGATATTGATGAGCTTTTAAATGGTGCTAAAGAGGTATATGATTCTTTTTTTACTAAAGATATGAAATATAATAGACTTTTAAACAAAGCTAGATTTATTGTAGAGTATAAAAATAATTTTAATATGAATGTTATTTTTTCTTATTCTTCAAGATTAGAAGGCTTTAATAAATGGTATATTCAGCTTTGGGGAGAGTCTCTTGGTAAGGTAGACATAAACAGTACAAGACAAGGTTTAACTCCCATAGGGATAATTGGACCAGTAGATCAGCACTCTTTTTTACAACTTATAGTAGAGGGAAAAAGAGATAAAACAGTAACAGTTATAAAAGTAGATGATTTTTATAGTAATCTTAAAATTCCAAATATTAAACTTGATGGTTTAAGTGAGTTAGATTATTTAAATAATATTGAGTTTTCTTCACTTATAAACACTCAAGCTGATGCTACAATTGAATCAATAAATAACTTAAATGATATTCCATGTGATGTTATAACTATTGATAGTGTAAGTGAGAGAAGTATAGCAAATTTAATGTATGAATATGAGCTTTTAACATCTGTTTGTGCTAAGTTTATGTATATAAATGCTTATGACCAACCAGGTGTAGAAGCTGGAAAAATAATATTAAAAGAAAAATTGAAAAAAGTTTAGTAAATGTTAAAATATTTTATACTTATTTTTTTTAGTATCACATGTACATTCGCTACAGTAGA
>JAFLJV010000173.1 GCA_022712845.1 Sulfurimonas sp.
GAGGAGGTGGTAATTCTCGTCGTCGTCAAAATCCAGAAGATATGGAAAAATACAACCTTGATATGAATGTCGATATGAATATCAATTTTAACGAAGCTATTTTTGGTTGCGAAAAAGATATCAAATTTAGATATAAAACTGCTTGTAAACCTTGTAAAGGTAGTGGTGCTAAAGATGGCAAACTATCTACATGTAAACAGTGTAGCGGTCAAGGTCAAGTTTTTATAAAACAAGGTTTTATGACATTTTCTCAAACTTGTCCAGTATGTCATGGAGCTGGTAATGCTCCAGCTGCATCTTGTAAAGATTGTAATGGCAAAGGCTTCAAAGAGGAAAAAAGTAGTGTAACTATCAAAATTCCAAAAGGGATAGATGATCAAAACCGCCTAAGAGTCTCAGGCAAAGGAAATGTTGGTAAACGTGGTTCAAGAGGTGACTTATATGTTACTTTTAGCGTTACACCAGATAAGCATTTCCAAAGAGAAGGAAGTGATGTATACATCGCTATTCCAGTATTTTTTACTCAAGCAGTTGCAGGAGAGAGTTTAACTATACCATCACTTACTAGTGAGTTAGAGTTAAAACTAGATGTTGGGACAAAAGACAAACAACACTTCACTTTTAGAGGTGAAGGCATAGAAGATGTTCACGGACATGGAAAAGGAAACTTGATAGCCCAAGTAAACATCACCTATCCTAAAAAACTAAATGATGAACAAAAAGAACTTTTAGAAAAACTTCAAGACTCTTTTGGTATAGAATCAAAACCTCACGAAGGTGTACTAGACTCAGCTATTGATAAGATGAAGAGTTGGTTTAATTAGTAAATATATCTCTTCTAATTATATTTGATTTTTTTGATGATTTCAAGTGCTAACTTTAAATCTTTAGATTTTAAGTAGTTCTAAACTACTTTTAAATTTTCTAATTTAACTTTAGCAAAACCATTACTTTGCATAATATGAGATTTATCATAGCTTAATTACTAGTTGTTATTATACTGTCTGTAATTCTTTTCTGAGTAAAGCATTTATAAGAGTTTGATAGGGTACTTTTTTTTCACTTGCTAATTTTTTAAAAAATAGGACTATATCGTTATCTAATCTTAGTGAAACTGGTATCTTTTTAGGTTCATAAAACCTACCTCGAACACCATCACTAAAATCATACTCTTCTTTTATCTCATACTCATCGAATTTTTCTCTTTGTTTAATGTCGCTCATAAAAAATCCTTTCTTTTTGATTTGCTCTTCTCGCACTTATTATTCTAATTATCTCCTCACCATTTTCATCAAAAAACATATTGGCAACTACTAATATTTTATCTTTAGTTGTTGTTCCCAATGTTACCCATCTTTCTTCAAAATAGTCAAAGCGATGATCTAATTTTGAAATATGCATAGGATCTAAAAAAACTTCTTTAGCTTCATCAAAACTAATTTGATGATCTTTAATATTTAAGCTATTTTTGTCATCACTCCATTCAAATTTCAAAATAATGCCTTTTGTTTATATGATTTAATTATAGCAGTTTTGTATTTACATTGTCAATATTAATGTGGTAAGTATAATGGTCGGGCTGAGCTTCACTAAGGTGTATTTCGGAAAATTTGCTTGCGGTTTTCTGGAAGACACCTTGTACGACAAATGGTAGATGGCTCGTTTAGAGCTCAGCCCGACCCCGTTACTCTTTATTCAACATCATTATATATAGATTTACTTTAAAAGAAACACTTAACTATCATCGTGAATGAGTGTTAAACTAAAGATTGAAATATGAAGGTCAAGAGTTCAAGTGCTTCACTTATTTTTTAATACTGCTGATGTAACAATGGAGTAGATAAATCTATATCATACTTCACTGAAGCGTTATATATTTCTTCATTTATAAGATTAGGTGTTTTTAAAAGAAATGAGCGTACTGTTCTTGTCACTTTTGTGTTTGGTAAACTCTCCAAATAAAAATACAAATCATAGCGTAGTGCATAATCACCTGTCTCATTTAAATACCATTCAAATGCAACTTTTTCATTTATCTTGATATCTTCTTTTTCTATTGATATCTGATTTACCTCGTCAAACATACTGTTAACATCTTTTTTAAACTTATCGATATCACATTTTTTTGGATAACCAATTTTATATGAAAGCTTCATACGCAGTCCATCAGTAGATGCTTTTTTACTTAAGTTATCTACTTTTGATTCAAGAAGTTTTGAATTTTTTATAAGTGTCCTATGGTTATTTCGTACATCAAGTAAAATTGTATATATAAATGTAACTCTATTTATAATATACTCATCTCCATTTTCTGAGAACTGCACAACATCACCATCTTCAAGCATTTTAGAGTTTAAAATAACCATTCCATGGAACAGATCTGGTGCCCAAATTTGATTTGTTAGAGCTAAAAAAGCAAGTATTATCCCAAAAATTCCACTTGTTTGTAGTAATGAGTCAAAGCTCCAAATATTAATTATAATATATAAAGATACTATACCTACCAAAACTATACTAATTATATCCATCAAACGACTGTTGTAAGTATCTATATATGTAACATTTTCATCATATATTTTTTTAATACCAAATTTTCTTCTACTAAAATAAGAAAAAGCATTAAAGAACAATACACTAACATATATTGTAACTAGAGTAAGTGCTATATGACTAAAGATATATTCATAATTTTTTTGAAACATTATCAAGATAAAATCTAAAATATGAAAAGATAAGAATAGTAAGTTTAAAACTACAAACAGAGTTAATTGAAACTCATTTTCAGACTTTGTTTTAAAAAGAGAGACTATATATTTGGAGAGCAGTAGTAAAATTAGATTTGCAACTAAGATAGAGAAGTGAAACCACAACTCAGAATTTGTAAATGATAAAAAAAGCATATTTTCGTTCATGTGGTATTTTACCTATTATTTATAAAGTTAAAATAAATAAAAAGTATCTATTTCAATAAATCAACTACTTTTTGCGATAAAGAATGAAAAGTAGTTAGTTTACCACCAAATATATGTAATACTCTATTATTTTTAATATTATGAAGATCAAGCTTATACTCTCTTGACATATCAGTAGGATTTTCTTTGGAATGAATAAGAGGTCTTGTACCAATATATGAGTATGCAATATCATTTGCTGATATAGGTTTTTTAAGATATTTATTGCTCATTTTTATCAAATACTCTATATCTTCTTGATTTATTTTTATATCATCAATATCAACTGTTTCTACCCTCTCAGTTGTTCCTATTATAGTTTGTCCATTATCTGGAATCATAAAAAACACTCTCTTAGCATCAGTTTGTAAAAATAGATGCTCACTTACAACTAAATAAGGTAGTACTATATGTATTCCACTGACTTTTGCAATTGAATAATTTGAAGAAAGTGAGAAGTGATTATTTACTTCATCTATCCAAGCACCTGATGCATTTATGAGAGTATTGGTATTTACTTCATTAGCATTTATATTTAAAGTAATTTTTTCATCGTCTATAAAAAGTGACTCTATTTTACTATTTTGTAAAATTTCAACTCCATTATCTTGTGCTTGTGCTGCTATAATTTTTGTTAATTCTAAATCATTTGTATGTCCATCAAAGTACTTAAAAACATGACAAAGTTCTTTAGTGTTTATATTAGGAAAAATACTTTTAAACTCCTCTATGGAGATATTTTTATGAGGTGCTTCATATCCAGATAATAAATCATAAATAGCTAATCCTATTTTTATAATCCACCATGGGCGTGGGGTATTTTTATATATAGGTATGTAAAATGGTACTAATTTTACAAGTTGTGGATAGTTTTTTATTAAGTATCTTCTATCCTGAAGTGACTCTTTTACAAGTGAAAAGTTAAATTGTTCAAGGTATCTCAAGCCTCCATGAATAAGGCGAGATGATTTTGAAGAAGTCCCACACCCTATGCTGCCTTTATCTATTAAAAGAACAGATTTATTAGTTTGTGAAATCTCTTTTGCTATAGCACAACCATTTATTCCTGCACCAATAATTATGGTATCATAGCTTTTTTTCATCATAAAGTATTGTATCAAAAAAAAAGGTTTATTATGAAAATAATTGCACATAGAGGATATAGTAAAAATTATCCTGAAAATACAATTTTAGCTTTTGAAAAAGCAATAGAAATTGGCTGTGATATGATAGAAACAGATGTTAGACTAAGTAAAGATTTTATCCCTATACTTTTTCACGATGATACATTGAACAGATGCACAAATGTAGATGCAAATGTAGAAGACAAATTATTAGAAGAGCTTTTAAAATTAGATATAGGATTATGGTTCTCAAAAGAATTCAAAAACCAAAAAATTCCCACACTCACTAATCTAATAAAAACCATAAACAAAAGAGTAACATTAATTTTAGAACTAAAATATCAGCAAAAAAATTTTAAAACTTTATGTAAAGAAGTTATTAAACAAATAAAAGGGAAAGAATCTTGGATAGAAATCTCATCTTTTGATGATGAAATTTTAGACTTAATTCATCAACTTAATCCCTCTACTATATTACATAAACTAATTGACGATAAAGCTATTTTAGAATCTTCTAATTTTTATAAAAAATATAAAAAAATTTCATATTTTGATATCAATATAGAACTAAAAGAACATTCAGTTACAAAAAAACTAATTTCATCTAATAATATTATCCTATGGACAGTTGATGAGTATAATATTTCTAAAGAAGTAAAAAATGGATTATATGGTGCTATGGCAAATAATCCATTATTATTATCTACATACAAACAATAAAAAAAACAAATTACTACAGTTATGGTTTAATTTAGTTTAGATGTGTTATATTAAATAAAATTAATATTAAAGGAATAATTATGCAAAACAAAGGCTCTTTAGATGGCTTAATATACCTTATACCTTTTAAAAAATGGTTGATCTTTATTTATACCGCTTTATTATTATGGACATCAATATACTTCTTTTTTCCAAATACAGGCGACCCAACTAATTCATACTTGCTTTCTATCATCTCACTAATGTTTTTAAAAATATTTTTAGACTATATTTGTGGTGAATCTATTAAAATATATTATATATATAATATAGGAAAATATGAATACAAAAAACGAAAAGATATTATAAAATTATCATTTATTATTTTACTTTTAATTTTACTTTGGTTTAATTCATCACCAAATTATTATTTATAATTAAAATAAAAAAATATTTATATTTTTACAAATTATGATACACTTTTACTCATAAAGTGAGAAATATAATGAATAGAGAACATCTTAAACATAAATTATCTACTTTAGCATTATCCATGTTTAGAAAAGATTTTTTTGGTATCTATCATGGATCAATCTCTGCTAAGGTAGAATCAAATCGTTTTATAATAAATACAAAAGAAGCTATTTTTGATGCTATTGATGAGAAAAGCTTAATAGAGTTATATTTTAAAAAAGATTATAGATGGAATCAAGCCAGTATGGATGCAAACATTCATCATAGTATATATTCTCAAATGTCTGATGCTAAGTTCATTAGCTTTAGTATGCCCCCTTTTACAATAGCTTACTCATTAAATCACAATGTTATAATTCCAAAAGATTATTTTGGCTACAAGGAGATAGGCTCTATAGAGATTGTCAACCCAAAACAGTTTGATGATTGGTATGAAAGAGCTCAAAGTGAGATTGCTTACTATTTTTTAAGTAAAAAAACGGATATTATGGTTATAAGAGGTTACGGAATTTACACCTTCAACAGAGATATTCATGAAATGGCTAAAAAAATTGCTATTTTAGAAAAAAGTTGCAGACTATTATTGCTTGATAGTACTAAAATAGACTCTAGCTTTGACTAATCATGGTAATAATTTTATAGCTTCATAAGCCGTATCTATCATTTTATCAATCTCTTCATTTGTTATAACATATGGTGGCATAAAATAAACTACATGACCTAATGGACGAAGCAATACTCCATTGTCAAGACCATATTGATAAACTTTTAACCCTATTCTCTGCTCAGGCTTATAACCTTTTAACTCAACAGCACAAATCATCCCTGTTTGTCTAATTGAAGAAACATTTTTAAGCTCTTTAAATTTTTGAAGTTTTTTACTCATATATTTAGCAGTTACTCTGTTTTTCTCAATTACATCGTCTCTATCAAAGATATCAAGAGTAGCATTTGCAGCAGCACAAGCAAGAGCATTTCCGGTATAAGAATGAGAGTGTAAAAATGCTTTATGCTCACCATAATCACAATAAAATTTTGCATATATTTCATCTGTTGTAAGTACTACTGATAGTGGTAAATAACCACCAGTAAGCCCTTTTGATAAAACTATAAAGTCTGGTGTTATCCCCGCTTTTTCACATGCAAATAGTTCACCTGTCCTACCAAAACCAACCATCACTTCATCGGCAATAAGATGAACATCATACTTAGTACAAATATCACGAACAAGAACTAAAAATTCTTCATGGTACATATGCATATATCCAGCACCTTGAACAAGAGGTTCTAAAATAATTGCACTTATATCACTTGATTTTTTTTTACATAATACTTCAAACTTGCTTGCCGCTTCTTTTGCAGCTTCTATACTCATATCTACTGGAACAGGCGTTTGTATGGTCTCTATAAGAAGTGGTGCATATGTGTCTTTATAAAGCTCTACATCACCAACACTTAAAGCACCTATTGTCTCACCATGATATGAATTTGTTAGTGAAACAAAGATTTTTTTATTTTTACCATCATTTTTATGTGCATGAAAACTCATTTTAAGTGCTACTTCAACAGCACTTGAACCATTATCCGCATAAAAACATTTATTTAATCCATCTGGTGTTAGTTTTACTAGTCTTTCTGATAATTTTATAATACTTTCATGTGTAAAACCTGCCAATATCACATGCTCAAGAGTATCTAATTGCTCTTTTATTTTAGAATTTATATAACTGTTAGTATGGCCAAATATATTTACCCACCAACTACTAACAGCATCTATATACGTGTTAGCTTCAAAATCTTCTAAATATACACCATAAGCTTTTTTAATAGGAATAAGTGGAAGTGTTTCATGATCTTTCATTTGTGTACATGGATGCCATAAGACTTCTAAGTCTCTATTTTTTAATTCTTCATTTTTCATATGCAAATTATAGCTTTGCAAGCTGTAATTTATCAAGTTTTAATAAGAATTTACCTAAAATTACAAAAATATCGTACATAAGGTAATAAATCAAATGATTACATGGATGCAAAGACATAAAAAATGGCTTATAATTACTATTTGGATTTCAACTATAGCTTTTGTTGGAGCAGGTTTCGTTGGCTGGGGACAGTATAATTATGGAGATAAAGCTGGCTCTGTTGCTAAAGTTGGAACTGTAGAAATTACAATGGGTGATCTTCAAAAAGGTTATTCGAATCTTTACAATCAGTATAGTGAAATGTTCCAAGGGGAATTTGATGAAGAAAAAGCAAAAAGTTTTGGTCTTCGACAACAAGCTCTAAAGCACTTAACACAACAAGCTCTTGTTATAAATCTTGCAAAATCTTATAATCTTAGAGTTAGTGATGCTGAACTTTTAGCTGAAATTAAAACACAAAAATATTTTTTAAAAGATGGTGAATTTAGTAAAGCAATATATAAAGAAACTCTCTCAAGAAACAATATGAGTCTTCAAGAGTATGAGGCAGACGTAAAAAAAGAGCTATTAATCCAAAAAGTTCTTAAACTTATACCTGTAAAGACAAAAGCAAATGAATTAAAAATATTAGATATGGCAACAAATGTAGCTGATAAAATTGAGTACAAAGTTTTAAATGCTAAAAGAATAAATATTGACACTTCAGATAAATTTTTAAAACCTTTTTGGGAAACAAAACAATATAACTTTATGAGTGAAGTTTCTTATGATATTAAGTATATCAAGCAAGATAAATTAACTTTAGATTTTGATGAAGCAAAGTTAAGTACGCACTATAACGACAATAAAATTCGCTTTAAAGATAGCGAAGGAAAAATCTTACCTTTTGATTTAGCTAAAGATAAAGTAAAAGATGCACTTAATGCAAAAGAAACAAAAAAAGAAGCTCTAAGAACATACATAGCATATAAAAAAGGAAAGCTTGAAAATACAAATATTCAAACATCAACTATCTCTGCATCAGCAAATCCTTTTAGTTCAGAACTTCTTGAAAAACTATCAAAACTAACTTCAATATCTCCATATCTAAAGCCTGTTATAATAGATGAGTATTATTACACTTTTGAACTTGTTAAAACAAACCCTTCTCAGCCAAAAACTTACGATAATGCAAAAGCTGAAGTACTAACTTTTTTTATTCAAGAAC
The DNA here is from genome assembly GCA_022712845.1 of Sulfurimonas sp. The sequence continues at coordinate 8,378 of JAFLJV010000173.1, forward strand.
AAAGAAGAGCAAAACTATTTGAGTTAGCAAAAAATTCTGTTACTTCATTTAAAGGTGAAACTACCGATTTTATTACTGGAAATAACATAGAGCAACTAACAGAATTAAGTACAGAAGATGCAAAGGAATTTATGATGGCACTTTTTACTTCTCAAGACAAGAGAGGCTTTATTCCATTAGAGAATGGAAATATTGTTATGTATAACATCTTGGAACAAAAACTGCTTAATAACACTAACATTAGTTCTGACAATCCAATTGTTAAACTAAAGAGTGCTATGTTTAATGAAGGTTTAATTAAAAAGCTTCAAAACGAGTACAAAACTGAGATTTTTATCCAAGGACTCTAAGTGAGCAGAACTGTTTTAGCCATTGATATTGGTTCAACTAAGATATGTGCCATTATAGCTGAAATAGCTGACGACAATTCAATCGCTATAACAGGTGCAGGAACTTCTAAAGCTCAAGGTCTTAAAAAAGGAAGTATAACAAACATAGAGTTAGCTTCAAAATCTATTAAAACTGCACTTAATGATGCTAAGAGAGTATCTGGAAGTGATGTTAAAACGGCTATCGTTTCTATATCTGGAGCCTATACAAAAAGTTTAAATTCAAGTGGAATTGTCAATATTCAAAGTAAAGAAGTTACTTTTAAAGAGATAGAACGAGTTATGCAAACTTCTTTGTATAATGCTAATATACCAAATGAGTATGATGTTTTACATGCTCTTCCATATAATTTTAAAGTTGATGACCAAGACCAAATAGAAGATCCACTTGGAATGAATGCTTCAAGACTTGAGGTAGACACACATATAATCACTACTCAAAAATCAAATTTAAATAATCTTAAAAAAGCTGTTTTAGGTGCAGGTGTTGAAGTTGAAAATGTTGTTTTAACTGGATATGCCTCATCTATCGCTACACTTAATGAAGATGAAAAAGAATTAGGTGTAGCAATTATAGATATGGGCGGTAATACTAGTAATATTATCATTCACTCTGGTAATTCCATAAGATATAATGACTTTTTAGGTGTTGGGTCAAATCATGTAACAAGTGATTTATCAATGGCTCTACACACTCCACTAAATATAGCAGACAATGTAAAACTTAACTATGGCTCTTTACTTACTCCAAGTAATGATTTGATAGAACTACCTGTAATTGGTGATGAAACAACTACCCATGAAGTATCTCTTGAAGTAGTACACAACGTAGTTTTTGCTAGAGCAGAAGAAACTTTAATGATTTTGGATCAGTTTATAGAAAATAGTGGTTTAAAAGATAAAATTGGTGCTGGAGTAGTCTTAACTGGTGGATTTTCCAAAATGGAAGGTATAAGAGATTTAGCTATAGCAACATTTGGCTCAATCCCTGTTAGATTAGCAAAACCAAAAGAGATGGATGGACTTTTTGATAATCTTCGCTCACCAGAGTATTCAAGTGCCATAGGTCTTATTCTGTATTCTGCATCTGCATATACTCAATACGAAATTGATATCAACAAAAGAGTAAGACATACAAATGAAACACCTATTAAATACACTAACGTAAATCTTTCAGATGAGTTTGATATTCCTACTCCTCCTACTCAAGAAGAAAAAGAAAAAATGGTTATTCTTCCATCAAAAAAAGATAAGAAGAGTGATAAAGCAGGATCTTTTAGTAAATTTTGGAACTGGGCTACCCAGTTATTTTAAGGAGAACATTATGGAACCATTTTTAGTTGAAGAAGCAAATAATATTAACGGAGCTAGAATAGTAGCTGTTGGTGTTGGTGGCGGTGGCGGTAATATGATTGGTCACATGGTTAATGAAAACGTTAATGGTATTGAACTAATTATGATAAATACTGATGCTCAAGCTTTAGAAGAAGCAGGTGTATCTACTATTCAAATAGGCACTAAATTAACCAAAGGTCTTGGTGCTGGAATGAAACCAGATATTGGCAAAGAATCTGCACTTGAAAATTATGAAGAGATAAGAAGTGCTTTAGAAGGTGCTGATATAGTTTTTATCTCTGCTGGCTTAGGTGGAGGAACTGGTACTGGTGCTGCTCCTGTTGTTGCAAAAATTGCAAAAGAGATTGGTGCTCTTACTATCTCAATTGTTACAAAACCTTTTATGTTTGAGGGTCCAAAAAGAACTAAAATTGCTAAAGCAGGACTTGATGAACTTAAAAAAGAAAGTGATTCTATTGTTGTTATTCCTAATGATAAACTTCTTTCAATCATAGATAGAAAACTTGGAATCAAAGACAGCTTTAAAATTGTTGATGGTGTTTTAGCACAAGCTGTTAGTGGAACATCTGGTGTAATACTTTCAAATGGTGACAATGATATTAACCTTGATTTTGCTGATTTACAAACTGTTATGAGTCATAGAGGTATGGCACTAATGGGTGTTGGTGAGCATGGGGGTGAAAATGCAGCTTATGAGGCTATCAAATCTGCAATAGAATCTCCTCTACTAGACAATATGTCAATTAATGGGGCTATGGGTGTGTTAGTACATTTTAACATGCATCCAAATTTCCCTATGATGGAAACATCTGAGGCGATGATTGTAGTTCAAGAGAGTGCCCATGAAGATGCAGAAGTTATCTTTGGTACTTCTACTGATGATTCACTTCCTGAGAATTATGTTAAGATAACTATTGTTGCTACTGGTTTTGAAAAAGATTTAAATACTGGTACAAACAATGATAATTTTGTTAGTGAAACACCCACTCCAATAGCAAAAATTCGTCCAAGACTTGTTGTTGGTGGTGATTTAGATGGTAGTCACTTAGATATTCCCTCATATATGAGGCAACAACAAGATTAGATTTTATTGAGAAGTTAAA
>JAFLJV010000256.1 GCA_022712845.1 Sulfurimonas sp.
AATCATAAGCACAACATCTATCTTATGTTGTTGCCCTTGTCCTCTTCTTTTATCTTTTAATGTTTTTAGCTCTTGGCGTATATTATATTCTGTCATACTTATTTAAAGCATTTTTTATTCCTTAGCATGAAACAGCCGTGCATGGGGACTAGGTAAAATCTACCTTTTTTAGATATAATTGTAAAATATAGTTTACTATAAAAGGATAATAGATGCATACAATTCAATTAGAGTTAGATGATACTCTTTATGATGATATTGTTAAAAAGGGCATCAATATTCAAGAAGTGATGAAAGATACTTTAAAAAAAACACTTTATAGTAAAGAGTACAAAATAGCTGATGATATTAGTAAATCTATGCAAGATATTAAAAGTGAAAATACTAAGCCTGTATCAGAGCTATTAAGTGAACTTTAGAACTACACCACTTTTTGATAAAGAAGCTAAAAAATTATCTAAGAAATTTAATCTACTAAAAAATGATTTGGAAGAGTTCATTGAGAACTTTGATGAAAATCATAATCATTCCATAAACATAAATAATAATCTTTTTAAAGTTAGATTGGTAAATAGCAATAAAAATAAAGGTAAAAGTGCAGGATATAGAATTTACTATTATTTAAAAATAAAAGATACTGTGCATCTACTCACAATTTATGATAAATCACAAAAGCCAAGTATTAATGAAAATATTTTGGATGTTTATATAAATGAGATAGAAAATAGAGATATAAGTTGATATAATGCAAACAAAGTTTTTTAATAAAAGGTTGTTATGTATGAAAAAAAAGATTTTATTGTGTAGTGCAAGTGTTATTAATTAACCTCTACTCACTTTTTTACCATACTCTTTTAAAATTAAAACTACACCAATAACTCCAGCTATAAATGAAGCAAAGAAAATTCCAATTTTTACAGCATCGATAACATTTTGATCTAAAAATGCAAGTTGTGTTATAAAGATAGACATAGTAAATCCTATACCACCTAAAAATCCAACAGCTATAATCTCACCCCAGCTTAAATCATCAGGTTTTTTGATAATGTTTAATTTAATAGCTAAATATGCAAAACCAACTACTCCTACAGGCTTTCCAACAATAAGCCCAAAAACAACACCTAAGACAATCATCATATTTTGTGATATTGCTGAAAAATCTAAGATAACACCTGCATTTGAGAAGGCAAACAGTGGAATAATTAAAAAAGCTGATAATCCATGAAGTTGATGTTCTAGTTTTACTAAAGGATTTTGAACTTTGTCATAGTTATATGCGATATCTTCAAGAGCATCAATTTGATGATGATTTAGAATGGGTTTATTATCCATATGGCTTTTAAACTCATCTACAGACTCATTTGTAGTTTGTATAAACTCTTTTTCATCAACTTTAGATGTAATAGGGATGGCAAAAGCTAAAAGAACACCTGCTATAGTTGCATGAATACCGATAGAGTGTATAAATATCCATAATGCTATACCTAAAAAGATATATGGCATAAGCATAGTTACTTTTTTCACATTAAGTACCCAAATAAGTGCGTAAACTATACCTGCATATAAAAAATACTCAGTATGAATTTCACTTGTATATACAGTAGCAACAACTATTACAGCACCTAAGTCATCAACAACAGCAAGTGCTACTAAAAATAGTTTTAGAGCAGGATTTACTCTTTTGCCTAGAAGCATTAAAATTCCCAACGCAAAAGCTATATCAGTTGCCATTGGAATACCGAAACCTCTTGGATCTTCAAGATTAAAAGAGATATATACTAAAGCAGGAATAACCATTCCACCAATAGCAGCTACTATAGGAAAAGAAGCTTTTTCAACAGAGGATAATTCACCTATTAATAATTCTCTTTTTATTTCAAGTCCAACCATTAGAAAAAATAAAGCCATCAATCCATCATTTATCCAATGCATAAGACTCATGGAAATTGTTTTTTCACCTACAGTTACACCTAATGACATATTCCAAAATGAAAAATAGCTTTCACTTAGTGCTGAGTTTGCAATTATAACAGCAGCAATTGTCATAATAAAAAGTAATATACCACTAAATGACTCATCTTTTATAAATCTTTCTATAGTGTGCAAATGTTGTGTCAAAATCATCCCTTTATATTTTTTATAATTTAGAAGTGTATCTTATATATATTATATATAAATTAAATATAATTCTTTTAATTCAAAATTTAATTAATCTTTATTTTTATGAATTTTTCTTATCTATAGCTATACTGTTTTTTTATATAATAATTTAAAATTATATAGAGTATAATACAATAAAAGGTATTTATAATGGAATGCGAATTTCCATCAGTTAATTCAAATAAACAAGAGATAATAGAAATTTTTAAAGATGTACAGACAATAGCTATACTAGGATTATCACCTGATGAATCTAAACCAAGTCATAGAGTTGCTAAATATTTACAAGAAAAAGGTTTTAAAATTATACCTGTATACCCTAAAGAAGATAAAATATTAGGAGAGAAAGTATATCGTTCACTTGAAGAGATACCATTTAAAGTTGATATGGTAGATATATTTAGAAAATCAAAGGCACTTGATATGGTAGCAGATGCTTGTATAGAGCGTGGAGATATAAAAGTTTTTTGGGCTCAAAAAGAGATAATAAACAATGAAGCAGCCCTCAAAGCAAGAGAAGCTGGTATGAAAGTTGTTCAAAACAAATGTGCCATGATAGAACATAGTGTTTTATAAAAAATTAATAAAAGGTTTTTAGTTGTTAGATGTAAAAAAAATTTATGAAGCTGCTGAGCGTATAAAAGATATTATAGTTGATACACCATTTTCTTATGTTCCATATCTTAGTGACATTGCTAAATGTGAGGTATATTTAAAAAAAGAAAATCTTCAAGTTACTGGTGCTTTTAAGATAAGGGGTGCTTACAACAGAATAGCTTCACTAAGTGATCAACAAAAAGAATGTGGAGTTATTGCTGCAAGTGCAGGAAATCATGCTCAGGGTGTAGCTCTTTCAGCTTCAAAATTTAATATAAAAGCAATAATAATTATGCCAGAATCAACACCATTAACAAAAGTAAATGGTGTTAAGCATTATGGAGCAGAGGTAATTCTTGCTGGATCCAATTATGATGAAGCATATATGTATGCTTTGGAGTATGCAAATAAAAATTCTTTAACTTTTGTTCATCCTTTTGAAGATGAAGAAGTTATGGCTGGACAAGGTACAATAGCTTTAGAAATATTAGAATCATGTAAAGAGCTTGATGCTATAGTTATACCAGTAGGTGGTGGTGGTTTAATATCTGGTATGGCAGCAGTTATTAAAGAATTAAGACCAAATGTACAAGTTATAGGAGTTGGTGCTTCTGGCGCTCCAGCACTTAAAAATTCATTTGATCTTAAAAAAGCTGTCGATAGTATGAGTGTGAGAACCATAGCAGATGGAATTGCTGTTCGTGATACATCAGAAATCACACTAAAATATATGCTTGAGAGTGTAGATGATTTTATTAGTGTAGATGATGAAGAGATAGCAAGTGCAATACTTTTCTTGTTAGAAAAACAAAAACTTGTAGTAGAAGGTGCTGGAGCAGTTGGAGTGGCTGCACTGCTTCATAATAAATTACCATATTTAAAAAATAAAAAAGTAGCAGTACTTCTTAGTGGTGGAAATATGGATGTTACTCTTTTATCTGTTATAATTGAAAAAGGTCTTTTAAAATCAGGTAGAAAAATGAAAACTACTGTAACTTTAGTTGATAAACCTGGTTCATTAATGAGATTTACAGAGATTCTTAAAGAATTAAATGCAAATATAGTTCACATAGCATATGATAGAACATCTATTTCTCTTGATTATGGTGATGCAAACGTAACTGTTCATATGGAAACAAAAGGTAAAGAGCATCAAGAAAATATTTATTGTGTATTAAAACAAGAAGGCTATATTAGGAATTAATTATTTATGAACCCAATTAAACAAGCAAATATTTTTGAACCAGTTATTTATATACAAATTTTAGATGATAAAACACTTTTAATAGTTGATTCATATAGTACATTAAAATATTTTGATAAAGCTAGTATGCATATTAAAAATAATATTAAAATATCAAATCTTCATAAAAGATATTCCACAAGAGTAGTTGCTTTAAATGATACTACGGATCGTTTAGCACTTGTTAGTTCTGGGGCAAAAAAATCAAAACTTATTGATACCAAAAAGAAAAAAGTAATTACTACTATTGATAGACATCAAGGTGAAGTTTCTTGTGTTGCAATTGATCCAAAAAATAAATATATGTTTTCATGTGGAGATGATGGTAAAACTTTTGCTATAGATATAAATACTGGTGCTTTAATGTTTACATTACCAACCCATGTTGATGGAGTAAATGATATAGCTTTTAGTCAAAATGGTCAATGGCTTGCAACAGGTAGTTATGATAAAAATATATTTTTATTTAATTTAGCTACTATTTCACCAAAAAGTAAATTAAAAGCTCATTCATCACCAGTAGTAAAACTTCAATTTTTAAGCGATCACAGACTCTTTAGTGTGGATAAAAAAAATAGTGCTATTATTTGGGATTTAGGTACTTCTAAAATAATAACAAGATTAAAAGGTATTCACGATGATGTCACATGTGTTATTGTGGGAAGTGATGATAATTTTTTATTTTTAGGTACACAGCTTGGTTATATTATAGTTTTTGATTTAAAAACTTATGAACTTATTTCAGCAAAATTAATAAAATTTACTCATAAAATTACAGCTATAAATTTTATAGAAGAAACTCAAGAGCTTATTGTTGCAAGTGATAGTGGTGAATTAAAAATTTATAATATTTTTGAAAATGAAGATAAATTAAATGAATCTCTCAAAAAGAAAAATTATTTCCATATGCAAAAATATATGGATACTAATCCTTTACTAAAATATACAAAAGCATCTCAGATTTTTATAGCTTTATGGGATAGAACAGTGGAAAAAGCTACAGAGTACCTTGGAAATAATAACAAAAAGAGAGCCATTAAATTATTTGAAAATTTTAAAGATATTCCTACTAAAAAGCAAGCTATGCTTAAGTTAATAAATGAGTTTGATGAGTTTGATAAATTTCTTATGTTTGTCCAAAAGAAAAAACTTCCCCTCGCTTATTCTCTAGCAAATATACATCCTGTTTATAAAAAAACAAATGTATACAAAAATATGGAGCTTCAATGGGTTAAAGTATTAAATTTAGCAAAAAAATATTTTTTTGAATCAAAGTCTAATGATAAAGCAACAGATCTGTTGGTGCCGTACCGAGGCATAAGTGAAAAAACAAAAATAATTCAACAACTAGTATTAAAATCAAAACTTTATAGAAGATTTCAAACAGCTGTAGGGCAAAAAGATTTTAAAATTGCATCTGAATTATTAAAACAACACCCATTTTTGAAAAAATTTAAAGAGTATGATGCTTTAGTAAAATATTCAGATTCTTTGTATATTAAAGTACAAAAATTTCTTCAAAAAGATGATACGCACTCTGCCGTTAAGCTTCTTAGAATTCTTGTTGATTTTGAAGATTTTAAAGATGAAGCCAAAATTATAATGACAGATATAGAAAATAGACAAAAGTTTTTTAACACCATAAAAGATGGTGATCTTATTTTAGCTTATAATCTTTTAGACAATTCAAGTGATTTACAAAATTGTGAATCTGGAAAAAAACTTCAACTTGCATGGAAAAATGATCTAAATATTGCAAATATATATGTTCAAAATAAAGATATTGATGGGATGAAAACTACTTTAAATAAATATATGAAAATTAGTTCAAAAAATAAATCTATTGCTACTGTATTGTCTAATTACTATATTGCTGAATTAGAGATAGAGT
>JAFLJV010000174.1 GCA_022712845.1 Sulfurimonas sp.
ATAGTTCAACCTTACGATATTCCATCAGGGGCAGGAACATTTCATCCCGCCACTTTTCTTCGTTCACTAGACTCAACTCCATGGGCAACTGCTTATGTTGCACCATCTCGTCGCCCAACAGATGGAAGATATGGAGAAAATCCAAATAGACTTGGTTCATACTATCAATTTCAAGCACTTATAAAACCATCACCTGATAATATCCAAGAGCTTTATTTAAAGTCATTAGAGTATCTTGGACTTGATGTTTCACAACATGATATCCGTTTTGTAGAAGATAACTGGGAATCTCCAACACTTGGTGCATGGGGTCTTGGTTGGGAAGTATGGTTAAATGGAATGGAAGTTACTCAGTTTACTTACTTTCAACAAGTTGGAGGAATTGAGTGTAATCCCGTAGCAGTTGAGATAACTTACGGAACAGAAAGACTTGCTATGTATCTTCAAGGTGTTGATAATATTTTTGATATAGTTTGGGGTGAAAATGAGCATGGTAAAACTTACTATAGAGATGTTCATAAAGAGAGTGAAATCCAGTTTTCAAAATATAACTTTGAAATAGCAGATACAGATATGCTTTTTGCAGATTTCAGTGCAAAATGTGAAGAGTGTTTAAAAACTCTAGACGCTGGTTTACCACTACCTGCATATGACCTATGTATGATGGCTTCAAATACTTTTAATGTACTAGATGCAAGAAAAGCGATAAGTCAAACAGAGAGACAAAACTACATGTTAAAAATTCGTGAACTTTCAAAAGGGTGTGCGGAGTTGTATAAAGCTCAAGAGGTTGATAGATTAGAGAGAGTTAAAGCTTAAAATATTGCATTTTGTCATATTTTTAAATATTTTTCTAATATTGTACTAAAATCATATTGTCAGTTGGCGATTTGATGGTTTTTTGCATTGCGAGGAGAAAGGTGGGACAGGGTCAGCCTTTAATCTAAAGGAAGTAACAATGCGATTGACCTTCGTAATTGTTATAATTTTAGTTCTCTTAGAATTAAGATTATATTAAAAGCTTTTGGGGAGTACAAGCTCCTCAATTGTCCCAACTGTCGAAATTATAACATATTTTTAATTATAATGATGAATATGATAGAATATAAAACTTTTTATCTGAGGTAAATTATGACTGCAAGAGTAAATACAATTTATACCAAAAAATATCAACCATTTGTAAAATGGGTTGGCGGTAAAAGAGGTCTCTTATCTCAAATATTACCATTCATCCCCAAAAAATTTAACAGTTATTTTGAACCATTTATTGGTGGTGGTGCTTTATTTTTTAAGCTATATTCATTAGGTCATTTAAAAGATAAAAATATATATTTATTTGATATAAATTCTGAATTAATTAATGCATATAATATGGTTAAAAATAATCCTACATTATTGATAAATGAACTAGAAATTTTTAAAGAAAAACATTCAAAAGAATTTTATTATGAAGTTAGAGCTTTGGATAGAGAAGATGAATTTTTAGAAATAGATGAGTTACTTAGAGCTACAAGATTTATATATTTGAATAAAACTTGTTTTAATGGCTTATATAGAGTAAATAAAAAAAATCAGCATAATGTACCTATTGGTAACTATAAAAATCCAAATATATGTGATGCAGAAACTATATATAATGCAAGTGAAGCTCTGCAAAATGCAACAATAATGAATGCGTCATATAAAGATATTTTGAAGTATATTTCAAAAGATGATTTTGTATATTTTGATCCTCCATATCATCCACTAACAGAAACATCTAGTTTTACATCATATAGTGAATATGATTTTTTGGAAAATGAACAATTTGAACTTTTTGAGTTGTTTGATACTTTATCTGAAAAAGATATTAAAGTTTTGCATAGTAATTCAGATACTAAATTTATAAAAGACTTATATTCTAAATATGAGATACAAGAGATACAAGCTAATAGATTTATAAATAGTAAGAGTAGTGGACGTGGTAAGATTAGTGAACTTATAATTAGGAGTTATCAATGAAAAAAGAAGATATTGATTTAGCAAAGCCAAATATAATGAGCCTATTTTCTATAGGCAAAAAATATATTATCCCAAGATATCAAAGAGCATTCGCATGGGAAAAAAGTAATGCAGAAAATTTATGGAAAGATATTGAAAATATTTTATCAGGAAAAAACGCACACTATTTTATAGGTAGTATTGTGTTAAGTAAGTTAAAAGATAGTGACGCTTTAGAAGTTATTGATGGTCAACAAAGGTTGACTACGTTATCATTATTGCTGCTAGCACTTTATTTAGAATATCAAGAAATTGATTCAAAAGCAGCTATTAAGCATATATTACCACTGTTAAAAGCAGGGGATATTGATGATGAATATGAAATATTAACCCTAAGTAGAACAAACTTGGATTTATATAGTAGATTGATTTCCTTTGAAACAAAAAGTGATTTTGAGGTATTTAAAAAAGAAGAATATTCTAAACAAATAAAGAGCAATAAAAATTTAATTGATATTCTTAGCTATTTTATTGACAAGATAGCACAAAATAAAGAAGAAGATCATAATCTTGAATTATTAAGATTAAATACAATATTAAAATCAATTAGAGCTAAAATATTTTTTCTTGAAATTAGTGTTCCAGATTATGCAGAGGCATCAAAATTATTCGAGGTATTAAATAATAGGGGAGTGGATTTAACAAAAGCTGACTTAATAAAAAATCATCTTTTTGATGTTGCAGAACAGCAGAGTACACTAAATGATGTGGAAAAAGATTGGTATGCATTTGAGGACAGTATAGGAACTGATAAAGTAGAACAATTTTTTAGATATTTTTCACTTATATATTCAAAGGAAGCAGATTTATATAAAAGAATGGAAAAAACAATTCATGTGAAATCTGCAAAAACGGTATCACAATTAATTATTAAGCATTCTACTGTATATAAAATATTTTTAGATTCAAGTTTTTCTACTAATGATATAGAAAGCAGCTTATATGATGAATTAAGTTATTTTGGTGTTACACAATATTATTCATTTTTAATGTCAGCCTATGATAAGTTTTCAATGGAAGATATTTTAGAGCTTTTAAGCTTTATGGTTAAATTTACTTTCAGATATAGTACAATTTGTGGTAAAAATCCAAATAAAGTAGAAACCTTATATGCTGAACTTGCGTACGATATTAATGATGGAAAAGAAACTGTTAAAACTATAAAAGATAAAGTTATAAAATTAAATCCATCGAAAGAAGAGTTTAAATTAAAATTTTGTGAAAAAGAGTTTAAATCTACAAAAATACCAAGGTATATTTTAGGAAAAACTGAAGAATTTATTAGTACAGATGAAAAAAATATTGACTATTCATCTGTGCACTTAGAACATATAATGCCTAAAAAAATTGAAAAGTGGGAAAAAGAAAATATTATTTTTATAGATTTACATAAAAGATATTTGCATAATATTGGAAATATGACTCTTTTGAGTGAAAAAATTAATACAAGTATTAAAAATAATGTTTTTTCAATAAAACAACAATCGTATGAAAAGAGCGAAATTAATTTAATAACAGATATAACATCAAAATCTGTTTGGAAAGAAACAGAAATACTTGAAAATCAAAAAAGATATTATAATTATGCGGCTGAAATATGGAAAATAGATTAATAGTTTATATAACAAGATAAGGCGGTAGTAAATGGTAAGAGGTGGAGTTGGGGTGGTGGAAATACACAAACTGGTATACATTTTGAGGGTAGAGTAGATATTGTAACTTATTTGGATAGTGAAGTAGAAGGTTATAGTTGTATTCCAAAACCTCTAATGTTAGGAAAGACGATGGGTTATGATATATTTTACAATAATGAAATAGTAGCAAATTCATTTAAGAAATATGAATTATATAGATTTTTAGAAACTCAAAATATTGATTGGAGTAATATTTTATCAAAGAAATTATTACCTGATGATGCTATATATGTTATTAATAATAATACAATTTTTATTATAGAAGTCAAATATCAAGAAACAGCAGGATCTGTTGATGAGAAATTACAAACATGTGGGTTTAAGCTTTATCAATATAGAAGATTATTAGCACAGTTGAATTATGAAGTTGAATATATTTATATTTTAAACGAATGGTTCAACGATCCTAAATATAGGGATACTTTAGATTATATATTGATGATGAATTGTAAATATTATTTTGAATATTTACCACTACATCATATTGGATTACCCGTACCAATATAATTTTCAATAAGTAAAATAAAAATATGACAAAATGACATATTTTTAATGTTTCTTCATTAAAAATGTTACTATTATTTTATCTTTTTCAAGGATAAAATGATGAAAAAAACTCAATATAAATCTATATTTATTTTAGATATAGAAGATTTAGAACAAGAAAAACAAGATGAGTTGCTTATGTGTGGTTCACAAAATTGGGAACACTACTTTTTAACAAATCAATTAGATGCAAACATTGAAACATTGTCAAATATTGAACTCATAGATTTTATAGATAATGATGAATTTAACAAATATATAAATTCAAATGAGATAATTGATTATTCACTTGAACATAAACATCCAATGGTGTTAGCTCATGTCTAAAATAAATAAACTTAACCCTGAAGATTTTGAACAGGAGTGTGCAACAGTGTGGAGTTTTGCTCGTCGTGGAAAATGGGCAACTCATAATTCAAAGTACAGAGGTAACTGGGCACCTGAAGTTGTTAGAAATTTGATAGTTAGATATACACAAGAAAATGACTATTTATTTGATCCTATGATAGGTGGTGGTACTACAGCTATTGAATGTAAACTTTTAAATAGAAACTTATTAGCTCTTGATATAAATCCAAATGCTATAGAACTTACTCAAAAAGCTTTAGAATTTGAGAGTGAATACAATCCAAAAATTAAAATAGAGTTAAATGATAGTAGAGCCTTATCTATGTTAAAAGATGAGTCTATTGATTTTATTTTAAATCATCCTCCTTATGTAGATATTATTAAGTATTCAGATAAACAAATAATAGAAGATTTATCTAATATTCATGATTTAGATGAGTTTTGTGATGAGATAGAAAAAGTTGCAAACGAATTTTATAGAGTTTTAAAAAAAGATAAGTATTGTGCTATTTTAATAGGAGATACGAGAAGAAAAAAAATGTATCAGCCTTTAGCATTTAAAGTTATGGAGAGATTTTTAAAAGTTGGTTTTGAATTAAAAGAAGATATAATTAAACATCAACATAACTGCAAAGCTACAGGTTTTTGGGTAAATAAAAGTAAAGAAGCAAATTTTTTATTAATTATGCATGAACATCTATTTGTATTTAAAAAATAATTTTAATTTTAGAAATTGGTATTAATATTGAATCAAACACTAATAGGTCAAATAGACCGCATACTTTTTGAAGAAGAAGAATTTTTTATAGCTGTACTTAAAACTGGTGAGAAGATTAGTGGTTCTTACCATGAGAGTGAAGTAAAACATATAAAAGACTCTGCAATTACTCTTAGTGGGTATTGGGATGAGCATAAGAAGTATGGTAAAACTTTTAAGTTTGAGTCTATCAAAGTAAATCAAAATCAACTATTTTTCTTTTTAAATAAAATTGTAAAAGGGTTTACTAAAAAGCTTTCTGCTGATTTAATTGAGAAGTTTGGTGAAGAGGGTTTGATTGAGATTCTTGATAATGATATAGAGAAACTTTTAGAGTTTAAGGGGATAAAAGAAAAAAGACTTAAAAAGATTCAAGTCTCTTGGAAAAAGTTTCGCTCTATGAGAAAACTTGGTGAATTTTTATCTCCTTTTGATGTCTCACAAAAACTCTTAACTACTATTGCAACTGCTATGCGTGATGTTGATGAGCCATGTACTAAGATAAAAGAAAATCCTTATATATTGACTTCCATAAACTCTATAGGTTTTAAAAGAGCGGATGAGTTGGCACTGAAAATGGGTGTAGAGGCTCAAGATGACAACCGTATAAGTTCTGCAATGGATTATGTTTTGATGAACTATTGTGAGCAGCAAGGGAACTCTTGTATATCTAAAGAGATACTTTTTTCAGGGCTTAATGAACTTTTGACTTTTAATGATAAAAATCATCTTTATGAAGCTGCTTTGATTGAGAGAGTGAGTGAACAGAGTATAGTGCTTATGAAGAATAATAGAGTATCTCCTGCAAGACTTTATGATTCTGAAAAGTTTTTATATGATAATTTTAAAACAAGAGCGAAAAAAGATAGTGGTGGATTGACTAAAAATTTAGACGAATTTTTAAGTTCACATGAGTTAAAACTTGGAGAGCAACAGCGTGAAGCAGTTACTGCTATAAACAATGGTTCATCCATACTTTTTTTGGTTGGTTATGCAGGGACAGGTAAAAGCACAACTTCTAAAGCTATACTTGATTTGTTAAATATTAGGTATGAAAATAAAGAGATTATGACATGTGCCTTAAGTGGTATAGCATCTCAACGCATAGCAGATACAACAGGGTATGAGAGTGCAACTATACAGTCGCTTTTAGTTAAGTTTGAAGATAGAGATCATTTTCCATTTTCAGTAGTTTTAATAGATGAAGCTTCTATGATAAACTCTTCCCTTTTTGCTCGTCTTGTTCGTAAAATTAGCAATAAAGCGATACTTATAGTTGTTGGAGATGATGCTCAACTTCCTCCCATCGGAGCTGGTAATGTTTTAAGTGATGTTTTGACTTTAGAGTTAGCTCCAATTGTAAAACTTACAAAGATTTATAGACAAAGTGAAGAGCAAGCCATAACACTTATAGCAAATGATATTAGACAAGGGCAAGTTCCAGAGTATAGGGCGAAGTATGATGATTTTGAGTTTATTGATATCTCTATACAAAACTACTACTCTTTAAAGAATCAACTCTCTCAAAGTGAGCTACAAGATTTAAGGGAGGTAAATGCAACTGATATAGTTACTCAGATAGTTCATAAAGTTGTAGACTCCATCCAAAAAGCAAGACTTAGACTTAAAAATAAAGAGATAAAAGAGTATCTAAACTATTTTCAAGTGATTACACCTATGAAAGGTGGGACTCTTGGTTCTAATAACCTAAATATAGTTTTACAAGAGTACTTTAATCCTAACCCTAAAAAGTGTGTAAAAAAAGGTGGGACTGAATTTAGACTTATGGATAAAGTGGTTCATACTAAAAATGAGAACATGACATCATGGAGTGGTGATGGTTTTAAGATAGGGGAAGACTCAAACCAAAGACGAATATTTAATGGTATGAGTGGATTACTTTTTAAGATAGAAGAGGATGATGAACAGGTGTTTGTTTTTTATCCAAATGAGGATGTAGTGGTGATTTATGAGTATGAAGAGTTAAAGTCTCACTTGATGTTATCTTATGCATTAACTATTCATAAAGTTCAAGGTATGGAGTATGATATAGTTGTAATACCTATGAGTTTCTCACATTTTATAATGCACAATACAAAGTTAATATATACTGCTGTAACAAGAGCTAAACATAAGTGTATTTTGATTGGTGAGAGTGGGGCATTTGAGAGTGCTTGTAAAAAACTTGAGATAACTAGAAGAGATACAGTACTTTTAGAATTGTAAATAAGTAAAAGACCATAAATAACCTCATACTTAAGGAGAAGAGAAGATATAAAATATAAGGCGAAAATTTGCAAGAGCTACTAGTAGCTTCAAGAATTTTCAACGAAGTAGCTTGTATCTTATCTTCTCACCCTATGGGCAACATTTAAAAGATTCATCTTCTGCGTTGAACTTCACTTAACGATACTAGTATCGCCAAGTAAACTTCGCCTTGAATCTAAACCTTTTAAATGTTGTTAGGTATGAGGTTATTTATGGTCTCTTACTTATATAAATATCTGGAGGTTTAGATGGATAATATTCATAAAAAACAGACTAAACCTTTAGGAATTTTTGAGCTCATTGCTATTGCCCTTGGTGGGATGATAGGTGGCGGAATATTTACAGTTTTAGGTATTTCAGTTTCTATGATTGGGGTTTTTACTCCTATTGCTTTTATGATAGGTGGAGTGTTAGCGGTATTAGCTGCTTATTCATATGTAAAACTCGCACTTTATTATAAAGATGAAGGTGCTACATACTCTTTTTATAAAAAAACTTTCCCCTCTAGTAAATTTGCAGCTTCACTTATTGGATGGCTGGTAACTTTTGGATACATAAGCACATTAGCTTTGTATGCTTATACATTTTCTTCTTATGCTATAAGTAGTTTTGAATTCTCAGATAGTGAATTTGCTAGAAAACTTGTTGCTGGGCTTGTAATATTGATATTTGCTCTTATTAATATTTGGAGTGTAAAAGGTATGGGTAAAATCGAAGACTTAATGGTTTACACAAAACTTGCCATTTTGATTGTAATTTCATTTGTACTTATTAATAACTCAAACACAACATTACCAACTCTTATTCAAAATAATGATGATATACATATCTTATCAATTTTAATTGTTGCCTCACTTACGTTTGTTGCATTTGAAGGATTTCAGCTAGTTATTCATGCTATGAATGAAATGAATGATCCAAAAAAAAATATCCCCATAGCAATTTATAGTTCTATTGTAATTACAGTAATAATATATACTATCATCGCTTTAGGAGCAATTTTGGCTATCCCATTTGAAGATATAGTTAAAAATCAAGAGTATGCTTTGGCTTCAGGAGCAGATAAAATTTTAGGTCATTGGGGAACAGATTTAGTAATCATGGGTGCATTACTTGCTACGAGTAGTGCTATTAGTGGAACACTATTTGGTGCATCAAGATTAATGTCAGTAATAGCTAGAGATGGATATTTTCCAAAAATTTTAACTAAAAGAAAACAAAATATACCAGTGTTTTCTATTGTTTGCATGGCTTCTTTTGCATTTATTTTGATACTTATGGGTGATTTAAAAGTAATATTAGAATTTGGAAGTGTAACATTTTTACTTGTTTCAATATTGATGGCATATGCAAATTTTAAGATATATAAACTTACTAATTCATCTTTATTGATAAGTATAGTTGCTATTATTGGGCTTTCTAGTGGAATGGTTCTAATTATATATTATGAAGCTGTAACACAAGTGGAGCAATTATATTTTATTGGCGGGATATATATGCTACTAACTTTTGGAGCTTTTTTGTTTTCATATAAGAATAAAAATAGTACAATTATTAAAGGTTTAAAAGAATAAGGGCTAAGATGTTAGATACTATTTTATTAAGTATTGCAAAAAGTGCTATTTTAAGTAGATTTGATAATGGATATTTTTTTGATAGAGATAAGTTATTAGAAGAATATCCTTTTTTAAATGTTGATGGAGCTTCTTTTGTAACGCTAAAATATAATGGTGAGTTAAGAGGCTGTATAGGCTCCTTGGTAGCACATCGTATAATATATGAAGATATATTTACTAATGCTATTTCAGCAAGTTTTAGTGATGCAAGATTTAAGCCTTTAGATATGAAGGAGCTTGAAAATTTAACTTTAGAAGTCTCACTTTTAAGTGAACCCACTTTACTTAAGTATGAAGATTTTGAAGATTTATGTCAAAAAATTAAGCCTAATATTGATGGACTTATTTTAAAATATAATGAATATAGTGCAACATTTTTACCTCAAGTTTGGGAGCAATTACCAACACCTAAACTTTTTTTACAACATCTAAGTATGAAAGCTGGTGTCGATATGTCAATCTTTGCACAACATCCAACTATCTATAAATACAATGTTAATTCACTAGAAGAGAAGTTTGATGCAATACTATCGCTATAAAGATGAAAAAACAATAATATGTCTTTTATGTAAACATTATTGTAAATTGCATGAAGGTAAGAACGCTATTTGTGGAATCAATTATAATATTGACTCAAAGCTTGTAAATAAAACTTATGGACACCCAAGTGTAATTCATATAGATCCAATAGAGAAAAAACCACTATATCATTTTTTACCATCTTCTAAGTCTTTATCTATTGGAACAGTTGGGTGTAATTTTAGATGCCCTTTTTGTCAAAATCACTCAATATCTCAAACAAATTTAATTGATGAGAGTATTGTATATAGTCCAGAAGATATAGTAAATTTAGCAGTAAAAAATGAGGTAGAGAGTATTAGTTATACATATAATGAGCCAACTATCTGGTATCCATATGCTAAAGACATAGGTTTATTAGCCAAAGAAAAAGGGATAAAAAATGTGTTTGTATCTAGTGGATATGAATCACGTGAAGTTTTAGAAGATATGAAATCATGGGTTGATGCTGTGAATATTGATCTAAAGAGTTTCTCACATGAGTATTATAAAAAAATTTTAAAAACTAATTTGGATGGAGTTTTAGAATCTCTTAAAGAGTTTTCTAAAAATGATATTTGGTTAGAGATAACTACACTTATAATTCCTGGTATAAATGATAGTGAGGAAGAACTCGATAAGATGGCAGAGTTTATTGCAAGTGAGCTTGGTTTAGATATACCATGGCATTTTAGTGCTTTTCATCCTGATTATAAGATGCTTGATACTCCAAATACTTCGATAGAAACACTTCAAAAAGCTAAAGCTATAGCTCAAGGTTTTGGTATTAAGCATGTTTATCTTGGAAATGTTTATAATGATAATAGTACATATTGCTTTAAATGCAAAGAAAAGTTAATTGATAGAGTTGGGTTTAATTCAGAGGTGAAAAATCTTGTTGATTCAAAATGCTCAAAGTGTCAAGAGAGTATAAAAGGAGTTTGGCAATGAAAAGAAAGATGAATGTAGCTGGTAGTTTTTATCCAAATAATTCAAGTGAGATAATCAGATATTTTGAATATTTTAGTAAATTATATGAAAAAACAAATACTAAAACTATAAACTCTAAAATTGTTATTGTTCCTCATGCTGGGTATATATATTCTGGATACAGTGCCAATATAGCTTATAAGATCTTGCAAAAATCTAATTTAAAAAATATTATTGTTATTGGACCATCCCATCAGCATCTGTTTGATGGCATAAGTCTTTGTGATTTTGATAGTTATGATACACCTTTTGGTGAAATACAAAGTGCGAAAGATTTAACAAAAAAATTACATGATAATTTTGAGTTAATATCTTTAGAACAAGCTCATGTAGAACATAGTACAGAAACACAGTTTCCTTTTATAAAATATTATTTAAAAGATGTAAATATGCTAGAGTTAGTTTATTCTAGAGTAAACTCATTTAGTGTCTCAAAGATTATAGATTTTATTTTAAAACAAGAAGATTGTGGGATTATAATAAGTACAGATTTAAGCCATTTTTATAATTTAGATAAAGCAAATAGGCTAGATAGTATATGTATATCTGCCATAAAAAAACTAGATATTAACTTATTAAATACTGGATGTGAAGCATGTGGAAAAATAGGACTTGAAGCTGTAATACAAAGTGCTAAAAATAATAACTTAACTCCCCACATATTAGATTATAAAACTAGTGCAGATGTAAGTGAGGATGAAAGTAGAGTTGTAGGATATGTAAGTGCCTGTTTTAACTGAAAAATCAAATATTTTTGAATTAATTCCAAAAAATTTAGATAAAGAAATTTTTGAGAATATTATATCAAAAGGTGATATGAAAATTGAGCGAATAATCTCATATGGGCATACTACTACAGAATTTGAGTGGTATACTCAAGAGAGTGATGAGTGGGTGATTTTACTTCAAGGTGAAGCTATTATATCTTTTATTGATGAGGATGATATAAGATTAAAAGCAGGTGATTATATAAATATCCAAGCTTTTAAAAAGCATAAAGTATCATGGACACTTCCTAACCAAGAGAGTATTTGGTTAGTTGTGTATTACTAAAAACTATTTAAGAGAGTTATTTTTTCTTAAGAGGTTTATTGCTTCTTACGTTTACAGGATCTACTCTATCATAGTATCTTCTAGTATGACAAATTGGGTTACAAGAACCACCAGTTGGAGTTTCGATATATCTTAGAGAAAACTTAGCAGAACCAAAGGTTGATTCACTCTTTAAGTGATGAGGAAGATCTTTTGATGCATGATAATCATGACAAGTCTTACATGAAATTCTTTTTGTTTTAACATGTAAAAAGTGAGTATTTTTCTCACCATTTCTAAAGTCTGTAAACTCTGTTGTAAATTTTTCTGTCATTTTTTTAGGTTCATGACATTTAAAACAAAGATAGCCATCAGCAGTAAATTTTATAGCTGATTTTTCAGGAAAAGGATATTTTAATATTCTTGTATTGTCAGAACCATGTGGATTATGACAGGCTGCACAATCTCCCCACATTACAGGACCATGAGCATCAGGATTATTAGCAAGATGCTCACCCATGTTCATAAGCATTTTTCCATCTTCATCTCTTGGAAGTGAAGCACTATGACATGTTAAACAGATGGCTTTTGAGTCGTCTGCTTTTAACAATTTTGGAGCAGGTGAACTATGTGGATCATGACAACCAAGACATTTATCACCCATCTCTATAGCACCGTGTTTATTTTTTGAATTTTCAACTCTATCTTTTTTATCAGTATGACACATAAAACATAAATCTTTTTTTCTATCTGCTTTTAATTGAAATTTATGTTTTTGAGCATGTGGATCATGACAGTTTATACAACTGTCTTCTACTGGTGGGTGTATTTCATCTCCACTATTTAACATATCATTTTTATCTGAATGACAAGTAACACATAAATTATTTATGTTTTTATTGTTTAAAAGTTTTGGATTTTCTGATTCATGTGGATTATGGCAAAGTAGACAGGCTCCAGCAGCAACAGGACCATGAATAAAATCATTTTTTTCATAACTATCATGGCACTTAAAACATAAGTCTGCACCATCTATTATTAACTTTCCTGATTTTCCATCTTTATCTGTATGACAAGCTCCACAATCTTTTTTTGCAAAAGGAAGATGTTTTATCATTAAAACAGGTTTCTTTTCAGCAGATTGTTTTGTATTGGCTTTTTCTTGGGCATAAAGGGTGTTTGCAAATACTAAAGAAAAAAGTAGTAGAAAAATCGAAGTTTTAAAAGAGAGTTTTATCATGAGTTCTATCCTGTAATTTTAAGTGTCAAGATTATAACATAATTTTATACGTCAGTTAAGTTTTTTATGCTTACACTAAAAGCTTTTGTACCGACGTTAACGAAACTACCTATTTTTAAATCTTTTGCTTCATCTTTAGATATAACAATTTCTACTAGTTGTTGACCTATTGCTATAATAGCTATATAAATAACATCAACTTTTTTTATCTCTAAAAGTTCACCTTCAAATGAAAACTTTTGACTTCCTTGTGTACGAAGAAGTACATCTTTTGGTGATCCGTCATTGATTATTTTTCCATTTTCTAAAACTATAACTCTTGAAGCTAATCTATATATCTCACTTGGGTCATGACTTACCATGATGGTTGTTGTATTGAACTCTTTATGAAGGGTGAGTATCTCATTTTGTAGTTTGATTCTCATTGTTGGATCTAATGCTGAGAGTGGTTCATCTAAAAGCAAAAGTTTTGGTTTTTTCATCATAGCACGGCAAAGTGCAACTCTTTGTTTTTGCCCACCACTTAAAGTTGTAGTATTTCGATGTTTTAGCTCACTTAGTTCTGTGATTTCTAAAAGATGTTGAGCTAGTTTTTTATCTTGATTTACATAAAGCAGATTTTTTAAAACACTCATATTATCAAATAAAGCATAATCTTGAAATACAAAACCTATCTCTCTTTTTTGAACACTTTTAAAAGAGTGATGATCTTGCCATATATCGTTTTCTACATGTATAATTCCTTTAGCTTTTTCAAGACCTGCAAGTATACGTAAAAGAGTGGTTTTTCCACTGCCACTTTTTCCACAAAGAGCTATAAAATCACCATGATTTATATTTAATTCTATATCTAAAAGCATCTCACTTTGTGTTCCATGGAGTTTTTTGTTTACATTTATATCTATCATTTTATAAATCCAGAAAACTTTTGTTTATGATTAAATATATATACACTTAAAAGAGTAAAAAAGCTCATGATTACCATAATAGCACTATAAATATGTGCAGTTGAATAGTCCATAATTTCGACCATCTCATAAATAGCAACAGATGCAACCTTCGTTTCACCTGGGATACTTCCCCCAACCATTAAAACAACACCAAACTCCCCAACGGTATGGGCAAAGGTAACTATAATAGCAGTTAATAGAGCTGGTTTTATATTTGGAAGAGCTACTTTTAAAATAGTTTCAAACTTACCTTTTCCACTTATATAAGAAGCTTCAAGCATATTTTTATTTAGAGATTCAAAACCACTTTGAAGAGGTTGAACCATAAAAGGAAGTGAGTAAAAACAACTTGCTATCACTAAAGAAGTAAAATTAAAGACTAAATCAACACCAAAAGATTCTTTAAAAAACAGACCTATTGGAGAGTTATATGAAAGAGCATATAGTATATAAAAACCTAAAACTGAAGGTGGAAGAACAAGGGGTAGGGCAGTAATAGCTTCAATAATAGGTTTTGCTTTTGAGTGAGTTTGTGAGAGATACCAAGCAAGAGGTAAACACAAAATAAAAAGTATAAGTGTAGTCAATCCAGCTAGTTTAAAAGAGAGTAAAAAAGGTGTAAAGTTTAAATTTTGTAGAACTTCAATCATTATAAAACTTTCATAATCGATAACTCATTTGCTTTGATAAATGCAGTAACCGTATCACCTACTTGTAGATTCATCCGCTCGCTTGAATCTTTAGTGATAATAGACTCTAAAGTAGTCTCCCAAATTTGTATTTTGATGTTACTTAAAAGTTTGCCATTTTCTATATGTACAATCTTTGCTTCTAGTTGATTAGAGTAAGAAACTTCACCGCTAAACTTTTTTGCAATTGCTATATGTGTTGGTTTAGTGATTAATTTTACTTTTACACCAACTTTAATATTTTCATTCAATTCTAAACTCATCATACTTAGGGTAGTACCAGCAAAATAGAACTTTACTATATTTAAATTATCAACATTCTTTATCTCTTTAACTTCCGCTACGATATTGTTCATAAGACTGAGTATCCATAGTTTTCAAAGATTTTTTTTGCTTCTTTGCTTAATATAAAATCATAAAAAGCTTTTACATCTTTTGAATGTTTTAGCATCACTATTCCTTGATTTATAGGGGTATAAATACTAGAGTCTACCTCTACCCAGTTTATGTTTTCTTTAAACTTTGCCATTTTTTTAGAGAAAAGTGATGATTTAGCAACAATTCCAATATCTGTAGCAGTAAGAGTATATGAGAGTGTTTGTGCTATTGACTCCCCGTAAATAAGTTTCTTTTTTATATCTTGAAGTACATTAGCATTTTTAAAAGCTTCAAATGCTGCTTGACCATAAGGTGCAGTTTTAGGATTTGCTACAGCTATTCTTTTGATTTGTTCATTTTTTAAAAATTTTATCCCTTGTGAAAAATCTATGTTTTTAGAACTAAAGAGTGCTAAAGAACCTTGTGCATAAACAACAGGCTCACTTATCGCTATTTTATCTTTGTAAAGTTTATTTGGGTATTTCATATTTGCAGATATAAATAGGTCATATGGAGCACCATGAAAGATTTGAGCTGTTAATTTTCCACTACTACCAAGTATCACTTTTATTTCTATATTTGGATAAGTTTTGTTGAACTCTTTTATTAAATCATCTATAGCGTAACTTACATTTGCTGCGACAGCTACATTGATACTTGAAGCATTTAGTGAGGTTAATAGTATAAAAATTAATAAAAATATATATTTCATATCCCACCAAATATTGTAATGAATGAATAATAACATAAATATATAGTAAAATTATGCCCACTTACTTAAAACAAAGGAAAATGGTAATGGCAAAAGCAACAGCAAGACATATACTAGTAGATACACAAGAAAAATGTAATGAGCTAAAAATAGAGATAGAAAATGGAACTTCTTTTGAAGAGGTAGCACAGAAAAACTCTAATTGTCCATCAAGTGCAGAGGGTGGAGATTTAGGTGAATTTGGTCCTGGTCAAATGGTTCCAGAGTTTGATAAAGCTGTATTTAGCGGAGATGTTGGTGTAGTTCAGGGTCCAATTCAAACACAATTTGGTTATCACTTATTAGAAGTGACAAGTAGAAGTTAAGGTCTATAAAATGGTAAAAGTATCTGCTATTCAGATGAGCATGAGTGAGCAAAGCCAATCTAATGTTTTAAAAGCAGATAGCTTGGTTAGAGAATCTCATAAAAATGGTGCAAAAATCATACTTTTACCAGAACTTTTTGAAACTCTTTACTTTTGTAAAGATAAGGATGAAAAATATTTTTCTTGGGCAAAACCAAAGGAAAATAACTCACTAATAAAACATTTTTCTGATTTAGCAAAAGAGCTAAAAGTGGTTATATTAGTTAGTTATTTTGAAAAAGCAAAACAAGATTACTTTAACTCACTAGTTGTCATAAATACTGATGGTAAAGTGATGGAAAACTACCGTAAAACACATATACCAAATGGAGCAGGATATGAAGAGAAATTTTACTTTAAAGCTGGTGATACAGGATTTAAAGTTTATGATACAACTTACGGTAAAATTGGTGCAGGTATATGTTGGGATCAGTGGTTTTGTGAAAGTGCAAGAGTATTAGCTCTCAAAGGTGCAGAGATAATTTTTTATCCAACCGCTATAGGAAGTGAGCCTGAGATAGGACTTGATTCAAAAGAGCATTGGCAAAGAGTTCAAATGGGTCATGCTGCAACAAATACAGTCCCAATAGTTGTTGCAAATCGTACAGGAACAGAAGTTGGTAAAAGTTGTAGTTTAACTTTTTATGGCTCATCTTTTATAACTGACTATGCAGGTGCAAAAATAGTAGAAGCCTCAAGAGATAAGGAAGAGATTATTTATGCAGAGTTTGATTTAGAGGAAAATAAAAAACAAAGAGATTATTGGGGGTTATTAAAGGATAGGGTTCCAAAGATGTATAAAAATATTTGTTAGATGGAACTTAATTTGCTTTACATAAGAAAAAAATTCACTAAAGGGTAGGTATATGAAGATTGTTTTACGCAATAATCTTATTCTTATCACTACAGAATTTGACATACTAAACTCAAAATGGATGAAAGATTTTTTAAATCATCATTCTCGTGGGATGCTTTTTTTACCAAAAGCAGTTTTAGTATTTAGAAATGAAACATTAAGAGAAATCAGAGAAGAATTTTTAAATCAGTTAAGCCAATATCATGCAGCTAAATATGATTTTTCACATGAATTTTTTCTTCGTTCAATGCTCAAATATGGAACTCAACCGATAAAAATTGAATTAGAAAAGATACAAGAACCAGAAAGTGTTGATGTAAATCTTTATGCTTATGATAGAGATACAGTCCTTATCTCATTGGATCGTCCAAATAATTGGGTTATAAATTATCTTCGTTCACAATTAGAAGTATATGTTGAAAGAGGAACTGATGATTCTTTAGTGATTGATGTTTCAGACTATAAAGCAAAAGCTAGACTAGAGAGAACTTTGAACAAACGTCATATCTTACATTATCAAATTAAGTACACTTATGATAATCACTTTATGAGTAAATTATATAGTGATTTTGCTAATTTTAGTTTTGGTGATCTTTGTAAAGAGCAAGAAGAGGAAGAAAATATTCGTTTTTATACAGTTTTAGAGTGTCCAATTGGAGCGAGTCAAGATGCACTTAAGAAGAGTTATAAAAAATTAGTAAAAGTATATCATCCAGATAAAATTGTAAATGAAACACCACATATTGTAAAACGTTATACTCAAAAGTTTCAACTTTTACAAGAAGCGTATACAGCACTTAGGATAGTTAGTTAAAAAAATCTTCTATTAATTCAGCTTGTTTTATATTTTTAACAAGTGCTTCAAAATCATTTGTACTATAAAGTGCTAACTCTTTTCCTTGATTTTGTTTTAACTCTTTTGAAAATCCTCGTTTTGAAAAGAAAATTATTTGAGTAGGACTAATATCAAGTTTTTCACACTTCTCATTTAGCTTATTTAACTCTTTTTTATTTACTTTATGATTTGTCCATTTACACTCAGCAGCATAAACATTTTCATCTTGTGTAATTGTTAAGATGTCTATCTCTATATTTGCATCCCAGTAGCTTCCAGAGCTGAGTATTTGAGAGTCTCTAAGGTGGTAGTTAAGTAGAATTTCTGAAAGCTCTTCAAAAACTAGACTTGTGTAGCTGTTTTGTTTGATTTCAAAATTTTTAAGAAAGTTATCATACTCTCCATCTCTTATTTCTCTTCGATAAGGGGCTACAAAATAGAACCAAAACCTTACAAAAGGGTGAGTAAAAAGAACTTTATGAGATATACGATGTCTTGATACCTCTCTTTTTAGCTTTCCATCTGGATTTAAACTTTTTGCTGGTTCCTCTCTTGAGTACTCTATTTGGATAAGCCCTTTTTCTTGAAGATAATTAAGAGCTGAACCACCGTTGGCATTGTTTAATCCTGCTCTATTAAAAGCTGAAAAGATTCTTCTATCACCAATTGCTAAAGCACGAAGTAGTCGTAAATTTTCTTCATTATCTAAGCTTAAATCTCTAATTTTTTGATTTAGATTGGTGAAATTTTCTAGTACCAATTCTTGAATCAGGTGAGTAATAGGAAGAGATGTATCTATCTCCCAACCAAGTCCACCAAAGATTGCAAAGTATTCAATTTGCCTCTCCATATCATCTGGATAGTTTCTAATATAAAAAGAGCGGAACTGTTCTAAGAGTTTAAGTTTTTTCATTGACTTATTTTATCATAATAATTGTTTAGAGGGTTCAATCATAATTCACTACCCCATTTCAATATATCTATACCATATCTCTCTCTTAAATTTTGTGAGTGTTGCGTAAGCCTTTGCATCTTCACTTCATCATTAAAACCAATCAGGGACAACTCTTTTTTGGAGTCCCTTGTAAAGCTTGAACAGGTTATACTAATCCTAATGATATGAAGTCTTTTTTGAGTATCTGCTTCATTAAAAAGATCTATACATAAAGAGTCAAATTTTTTTTCTGTAAAAACTTCGCAAAGGCTAAGGTTTTTATGAGATTTTTGATTCATTTCATAAGATATACCTAGATGAAAAACTGTAGGAATAACTTTGAGTTTTAGTATGGCAAAACTAAGATGACGAGTAAGTACATGTATACGCCTTTTTAGCTCATTTCTATCAAAGAGTGGGTCAAATGTACGCGAAATCCCGATAGACTTTCTTTTATGTTTTGTCTCTATGGGAGCATCACTAGTCCCATTTACTCTTGCATATAACTCTTTTGCATATGGACCCCAAGACTCTATAGTTCCTTTTCTATCTACTAAATCTCCAAGGGTATGAATATGAACAGATTTAAGTTTTAATTTCATACTTTTACCAATTCCTGCAAACTCTCCAACAGGAATATTTTTTATAAAGCTATATAGCTCATCAGGTTGTACAATTTTGCATCCAAATGGTTTAGCAGATGAGGTAGCCATTTTTGCAATATATTTTGTTTTCGCAACTCCTATGGATACTGGAAGTTTTATCTCTTGCATTATCTCATTTTTAAGGTTTTGTACAAATTTTTCTATATTTTTATCCTCAATCCAGCCACTTAAATCAGCATAAAATTCATCTATACTAGCTTGTTCAACAAGGGGTATTTTAGATGACAAAAACTGATGTAACTCATGTGAGAGTTTTTGATAATGTGACATATTTGGAGCTTTGATGATTAAATCAGGACATAAACCAAGAGCATCTTTAATGTTCATAGCAGTCTTAACACCATAAGCTCTAGCCTCATAACTAGAAGTTGTAAGAATCCCTCTAATGCGTCCATCCTCATCTTTAAAAGCATTAATATCACAGCCCAGGCTGCCTTCTCTTGCTTTGCAATTCACCTTGTCATCACTTTTCTCATACGCTTTATAAAATGTAGGAACAAATGAACCAGAGTTTTCAAAATTAACTGTCTGCTTCTTTGCATCACGAGAGAATATCTTAGTATCACTCCTCCCACCAATAGCTACAGGTTTACCCATAAGATCAGGATGAAGTATTCGAGTTGCACTTACAAAAAAGCAGTCTATATCTATATGTATTTTCATAATTTAATTATATGTAAATAAAAAGTTATATTTTAAAAACATGGCAAATTGAAAAGGTTTTAAAAAAATAGAAGAAAGTAGAGTTAAAGTTTCATCTTTGTTTTTAGAGTTTAAATCTCAATATTATTTTATACTCTCTTACTTCTATATCTAAATATTTTTCATATTTTTCTAACTTAAATATTATATCTACGATTTCTCTTATTTCATATATTGAACTGTTTGAGTCTTTTAATCCTTCAATATGCATCCCCAATTTTGTTTCTATTATTTTGTTGTAACACTGGTTAGTTTCTATATTTAGCATATTTTTTAATTCTAAAAAAAACAATTTTTGCATAAAAACTCCTTTTAAACATAAAGTATTATGACTGGTTAATCATTAAAATATGATTAACCAGTCATTGATTCTTTTTGATGATATATATATCATTAACACATGCAAATAGAAGAATTAGATAATAAAACAGATGAAATTCATAATATTGTTTCTGCTAATGTAATTAAGTATAGAAAGTTAAAAAGCTATTCACAACTTCAACTAGCTTTAGATATTGGACTAACAGGTAATGCCTTTATAGCAAGAGCTGAAAAAAGAGTTAATAATGCTCATTTTAATATAGAGCATATTGCTAAGATAGCGACTATTTTAGAAGTTAATATAGAAAGTTTTTTTATTTTAAAATAAATATAAATTTGCTTAATTACTCAAGCCTCTCAAGTGAGGAGATAGAGAGGCTAATGCCTCCTAATCTTGAAGACGATTTTAAATCTTCCAAATTTAAAATTAATTCTTGGTAGAAACTTCTTCAAAAGCTCCTCTTCAAATATTGATTGTCCCATGCGAGTAATCGCTTTGGAACATTATAATCTTACTTAAAAAAAACTCATCGTTTAAATATTATTGCAAATTGTCATATTGTTTGTAAGTAGCAAATTTTGCTATAATAAACTCATAAATGATATTTTGAATTAAGCACTTTACATATGAATACTAAACAATGGAGGTATTGACTATGCAAAAAGATAACACTATTGCATTATCTTATTTATTTAGTACTAATATATTAAATGATTTTTTCAAAAAACAGCGTTCAGACCGTATTATAAAAGTCTTTAATGAATTTAATACGTTTGATAAAATTTCTCAAAATTTTACAGTTAAAGATTTTTTTGAAGATTCTTATAAACAACTTTTGAAAAATTATCGTAATGAGTATGTCTTTAAAAATGCTATTGCTCAAAAAATACTTATAGGACGACATTCTATTAAATCATCTTCTCTATTTACAGAGCTTAGAGTTGAAACATCAAAAGCTGATGTTGTAATATTTAATGGAACATCTCATGTATATGAGATTAAAACAAATTTAGATAATTTTGAGCGTCTTGAACATCAAATAAAAAATTACAAAAAAGTTTTTGAATATGTTAATGTAGTTTCTGTAGAATCAAAAATAAATGATATAAAGTCACTTGTTGATGATACAGTCGGTATTATAATATTGACAGACCAATACACCCTTAAAACAGTTCGTAAAGCTAAGTCTGGACTTCATAACCTAAAGAAAGAGGCAATATTTAATCTTTTACGGAAAAATGAATATTTAGCTATTATTAAAAAGATAAACGGAACAATTCCTGTTCTGCCAAATACAAAAATATATTCAGCTTCTAAAGATTTATTTATTCAGTTACCAATTGAAATTATTCATAAAGAAGTATTAAAAACTTTAAAAGAGCGAAAGAACCATAAAAATCTTGTTAACACAATAAAAGATTTTCCAAGCTCATTAAAAATAGCTATAATAGAAGCAAATTTATCTACTAAACAACAGACAGATTTTTTAAATTTTTTAAATAAAAAGATAAGTTCTATCTTCATACAAAAGGATTTCAATGTATCATCCGTATCTTAGAGGCAAACAATATGAGCTTATTTTGCTTAGAGAAAATGCAAAGTTGATTTCCGAGTCATCAATGATTCCAATAATAGAACCAGTAAAGAAAAATTCTGCACCTTTAAATAAAGCTATTGAATGTCTAATGGAAGAGAATGTAGAATTTATTTTAACCATCAATCCAAAGCACGGTGATTACAAGTCAAATCCTCTGCCATTAATAGAAAATGCACTTGAGATAGTTGGCGATTATGGAAAATTTTCTATAGCTTATATTGTTGATGCAAATAGTAATTTATTAAATGTAAAAGATTTTTTAAAAGAACACACAAATAAATCTATTGTATTTATTCATAATGGATTTCCCAAACCAAAGGAATTAGCTGAATTACTGTTTGAATTTGAAAATATAAAAAAACATATTTTTATGGATAATCAAAAACTATATCAAAGACAATTTAAAAAACCGAATATAGAAAAAATCTTGATAAGAGATGGGTTTAATAAAAAAGATAGTAATGGACAATACCCAAAGGATGAACCTTTTTCTGAATTACATTTAACATTTGAAGATGAAGGAATGGATGGATTTGGGGATTTTTTAATAGCTGGAAATACTTACTCTGAAAGTGGAGGTCCCGCATACAATGTTGCAATTCACTTAACATACTTGGATGAAGATGATATTATGAATATTAGACATTTTCTTTCTAATAAAATGGACATTCCAACCCCTAAAGACCCCGCAGGTAAATTTTCAGAAGCCTTAGCAAGACTTATCACTGCAGTTGAGAAGGAAGAATCTTTGCTTTTAAAAAGTGAAGCATATATGAAATTTAAAGACTTATATGAAACTGACCACTACCCTGGTCTTGGTATTGTAAAAAAAATCTCAATGCAACACCATTTAGAACTTCTGTCTAAATTCTTATTAGAACAATAAATGAATTGTTGTTCTAACTGTTTTAACGACAGGTATTTAACAACAGTTATTATTCAAATGTCTGTAAATACAGGTAATTGTGATTTCTGTCAACTAGAAGATACCCCTATTATTAGTCCTGAAGAGCTAAATTATAGGTTCCAACCTTTATTAGACTTATATGAGCTAACAGATGATGAGGGCGAGTCTATTGTTGATTTATTAAAAAATGATTGGATGTTATTTACATCATTGGATAATGAAAAGGCTACTGAATTATTAGAATTAATCGTTGAATTAGAACTACATGGATTATTTACATCTAAAGAGAATGAAGATAAAGTAAGAATTTCAAATTGGAAAGATTTTAAAACAGAGTTAAAACATGATAACCGCTATTTTCCAAAAAAAGCTCCAGATTATGAACATCTGAACGAACTACTAGCACATATTATATTGCCGTATGAAGACGTTCCTCAATACTTATATCGTTCAAGGGTAAATATCGATACAGAAATCATAGATATTGAAAAAATGGGGAAGCCTCCTGCAAAAATTTCAACGGCAGGAAGAGCAAATCCAATGGGCATTCCTTATTTGTATGCTGCTTCAAATATTAAGACTGCTATTGCTGAAATTAGACCTCATAAAGGGGATAATATAACGGTTGCAAAATTTGAAGTAAAAGAAGCATTGATTTTAGCAGACTTGAGGAATCCTAGGGAATCAGTATCTCCTTTTGGACTTGATGAAGATGGAGTAAATCAGATTTTTATAGATTTAGATTATTTATGTCATTTAGGGGATGAACTTTCAAAACCTATTTTACCAAGAGAAGCACATTTAGAATACCTATCAAGCCAATATCTTTGCGAATTAATTAAACACTGTGGGTATGATGGTGTTATATATAAAAGCTCAGTTGGAGATGGCGACAACTATGCAGTATTCTCAGATGATAAATTAGAAGCTATTGAAACGAAAGTGTACAGTGTTGATAATGTTGAAATTACTTCAAATCTTAGAAGTTAAACATGCTATAATTCCAATATAAGTGATTAGAAGAGTTAACCTCTTCTAATCTTAAAGTTGACTTTGAATTTCCAGATTCTAAAAGTCAACTTTAGCTTAAACCTTTTTATAGGTTTACCTTATGTTGGTTTGTTCCAATGAAAAATCATTGGGAACATTATAATCTTACTTAAAAAAATCTCATCATTTAAATATTATTGCAAATTGTCATTTTTTTATTAAGCTGGCTTATTTTGATTAAATATTCTTAAAATTTCAATAGTATTTTTTTGAAAATTGACTTTATAAACTAATTGTATAGCCTTTATATGTCATATCTCTTATGTTTTCATTTTGAAAATAAATAGATGATTTGTATTTTAATGGATTGTCGGGGATTAAGAAAATTAGCTTTTGAAGTTTATTTGCAAACTTAATGCTTGCACTTACTTTGTCTTTGGCTATGTAGGTTATAATATTTAGTAATTGTTTTTCAAAAGTTTTTTTGTAGATTATTAGCATTTAACTATTTTATAGACTTTAAGTGGTTGTTTACATTACTCCATAAATCATCATGTGAAATCATTTCAGCTTTTTTACTTTCTACTTCTTCTAAGTCTTGATGTAATTGATTTTGTCGCTCGTAAAAATATGGGTCAAGTTCAAGGTTTTTATCTCTAGTTATCTCTATCGTTTCTTTTCTTTTAGAAACAAAATTTAAAAACTCATCAAAAACACTATCTTGAATCTTAACAGTTAAAGTATGCATTGATGTTTCCTTTTGTACTATATTGTGTAATTATAGCAAAAGTTAAATGAATATTACTTGACCTTTATTACTTAAAAATATATCTTGATAGTTGTCAATTAGCTATTTTTTGAAAAAGGCTATTATTTCATAAACTACATGCAAGGTATAAAATGTCAAATATTAAAGAATTTATGAGTCAAGACCATAAAGATTGTGATGAGCTTTTTGCACAGATGGAAGATGCAGTTGCTTCTAAACATGATGATGTTTTATCAAAATTTGAAAAGTTTTATGATTCTTTAACAAACCATTTTAAGATGGAAGAGATGGTTCTTTTTCCAATGTTTGATCAAAAAACTGGAATGAGTCAAGGTCCTACTCAAGTTATGGTGATGGAGCATGAGCAGATGAGAAAGCTTTTATCTAGCATGGAAACGGCAGTTGAGTCTAGTGATAATGATAAGTTTTTTGGTTTGTCTGAAACACTTATGATTTTAATGCAACAGCACAACATGAAAGAGGAACAAATGCTTTATTCTATAGCACAAGAACAACTAGGTGATGATGCGGATCACATTATTTCTCGTATGAGAACGGTTGCATATTAGTCAAGCTTAGTAACCTAAATATTTAACAATAAAGTTATAAATTACCGCTATAATTTCTCTTATGAAGTACACACTATTAATTTTTATGCTCATCTTTTCTTCTTGTAGTGTTAAAAACTATGAAAAGACAGAGAGTAAAATTATCATTATTAAATCTCCAAAAATTAAATTTGCAGATCTTGGATACATAAGAAATAGCGATAAAAAGATAGAACTAGAGCTTTTTATCGCTGGTAAAGTTGTAGATAAAATCTCTATAAATCATCTTATTTGTGTTAAAGATGGATGTATGAGCAAAAGTGGATTTAATGAGGATTATTTACATTTTTCATATCCTGATGATACCCTTCAAAATATACTTTTAGCCAGAGCTATTTATGATAATAAAAATATACAAAAAACAGCAGATGGGTTTGAGCAAAATATTAAAAATGAATATGTAAATATCTCATATAAAGTCACCCAAGATATCACTTTCTTTAAAGATAAAAAAAATAGAATAATATTTAAAATAAAAAATACAAAATAGAGGAAAAAAATGTCAAATAAGTTTGTAGGAGCACACTGTTCAGCTAGTGGTGGAGTTTTTAATGCGGTATATAATGCACAAAAGATAGGAGCAAAGGCATTCGCACTTTTTACAAAAAATCAAAAAAGATGGGATGCAAAACCATTAGAGACTAAAGTGATTGATAAGTTTAAACAAGCATTAGAGGATAGTAAAATATTACCAAAGCATGTACTAGCACATGATTCATACCTTATTAATCTAGGTCATCCAGATGAGCAAAAACTTATAAAAAGTAGAATGGCTTTTATAGATGAACTTGAGAGATGCTCACTTTTAGGACTTGATAGACTCAATTTTCACCCTGGAAGCCATTTAAAAGAGATAAGTGAGGATGAGTGTCTTGATAAAATTGCAGAGTCTATAAATCTTGCACTTGATAGAACAAGTGGTGTAAGTGCAGTGCTTGAAAATACGGCTGGACAGGGCAGTAATCTAGGGTACAGATTTGAGCATTTAGCACATATTATAGATAAAGTTGAGGACAAATCTCGTGTTGGAGTTTGTATAGATACTTGTCATATGTTTACAGCTGGATATGACATACGAACAAAAGAGACTTATGATAAAACTTGGGATGATTTTGAAAGTACTGTAGGGTTTAAATACTTAATGGGAATGCATATAAATGATTCTAAAAAAGAGTTAGGTACTCGTGTTGATAGACATCACTCTTTAGGGGAAGGTTTTATAGGACTTGATGCGTTTAGATATATTATGAACGATGATAGAATGTGTGATATTCCTTTGATACTAGAAACTATAGATAGTAGTATTTGGAAAGAGGAGATTGAGCTTTTATATTCTTTGTAGTATTAAGTTTTTTTATTGTAGAATGGTTCTTATAAAATTATAGCTTATAGTTATAACTTAAGGATATATTTGGAAACATTAATAGATTTTTTAGAAACTAAAAATATTGAAAACTCTTTGGTTTATCCACAGCTTAAATGTCGTAAATCTGAAGCTTTAATACTTCAAGCTTTAGCAAAAAAGTATATGCAAGGTGAAGATGATGTAATGATATTAGATATACTCCAAGAGTTATACGGAGAAAAAAAATATCAAATAGTAGATCATCTAAAAGAGGTTAAAATACTTTTAGAACTTGGTTGGTTACTTCAACAAAGTTTTACTCCCATTAAAATATCTGATGTTACTCCGCTAGAGCTTTTAAATAGTGCTGTTGGTTTATCTCCCTCGATGTTGAAACTCCTACAAGAGGGAACTCTTGAGAGTGATTTACCAGATGTTAAACCATATTCAGATCATCTTGAATATCTTCAAGATCAATTTTTTAGAATAGAGCTTTATCAAAAAATGAGTACAATTCGTCAAAATGTTCATGAGCATTCTTTAGGTATAGATAGAACACAACATAAACTACAACTTTTAGAAAACCGTATTCAAGAGAGGGTTGAGCAAACTTCAGAAAAACTTGTTTTAGATAAATTTTTTAAACAAAAAAAGATGGATTCAAAAGAGCAGATTATTTTCTTAGCACTACTTCGTGAAGAGTATAGTGCAACAGATGCTTCTCTTCGTGAGATGAATAATTTAATAGAACTAATATCTTTAGATGAGTATGAACGAATTAAAAATCGTTCATTGTTAGAAGATGGCTCAAATCTTATAAATGCTGGAATTATTGATTATGAAGAGATGCTTAATCCTTTTGGTGGGATTACTCGTGCATTTTTTATCATAGATGAGGTTCTTCAAAATATAATTCATCCACAAAAAAATAAAAAAGTTCGTCGCTTAAAGCTAAATGCACTTATAGAAGATCAAGATATATTTGAGCTTGTTGAGCCTGAGACCTCTTTAGACGATGTGATTTTAGCAAATGAAACACAAGAGACACTAAGTAACCTTATGAGACAAGTTGATAAAGAGGTTACAGGCAGACTTGTTGAGTGGGGAATTAAAGATAAAAAAAGTGGAATAGATGCTAGAATTATTTTTTATGGAGCAGCAGGAACAGGTAAAACAATGACTGCTTACTCACTTGCAAAATCACTTAAGAGACAGGTACTTGCATTTGACTGTTCAAAAATTCTCTCTATGTATGTGGGAGAGAGTGAAAAAAATGTTCGTAAAATATTTGATACATTTTATGAGCTTTGTGAAAAAACAAAATCTGAACCAATCTTACTTTTAAATGAAGCTGACCAATTTTTGGGTGCACGTTCAAGTGGTACTATAACAGGTGCAGATCAAATGCATAACCAGATGCAAAATATATTTCTAGAACAGATTGAAAATTTTAGAGGGATGTTAATAGCTACTACAAATCTTCTTGAGAATATAGACAAAGCATTCTCAAGAAGATTTAATTACAAGATAGAATTTAAAAAACCAAATAAAGAGCAAAGAGTGGAGTTATGGAAAAAAATGCTTCCAGCTAATGCTCCATATGAGAAAAATTTTGATGTTGAGGTCCTTTGTAACCACTCACTAACTGGTGGACAGATTAACTTGATTATAAAAAATACAGCATATAAAGTTGCAATAAAAGATAAGCCACTTTTTAAAATAAAAGATTTTGAACAAGAGATAAAAAGAGAAAAAGATGCTAATTTTGATAGTGAAAAATCTATGGGATTCTTGAATAAATAAAATTATAATATAGAGAGTAAAATTTTATGAACTTAAACATAAAGAAAAAACTATTATTAATAGTATTAATTCCATTAATTGGAGTGCTTTATTATTCTGTCTCAGCTATATATGAAAAAGTAGAAGAAAAATCAGAACTTGAAGTTATAAAAAAATATCTTATATACTCAGTTAAAGTGAGTAGATATATTCATGAACTACAAAAAGAGAGAGGTCTCTCTTCTGGATATATTGGTAGTCATACAATAGACTTTAAAATTAAAATGAAAGAGCAAAGAAAGCTTGTAGATAATGAGTTTAATAAGTTAAAAAAAGATTTACTAAAGGGTGATATTCAACAAAAATTAAATTTTATATTAGAAGATGAAGAGAAATTAAAAAATATTAGAAAAAAAATTGATTTACATGAGATATCTTTTCAAGAATATATAACTTATTTTAATTCAACTGTAAAAAAATTAATAAATCCAATTTCTAAAATAATTTTATTAAGTAAAAATTATAACCTTTCTAAACTTTTTTCTTCATATACAGCTTTAATAAGTGCAAAAGAATATATGGGAATCAATAGAGCAATTTTGACATATAGTTTTAACTCAAGAACAACAACAATTGAAAACTTTAGTATGTATAATTTATATAAAGCACTGTATAAAAAAAATATAGAAACATTTCAAGAATACTCAGGCAAAGACCTAAAAAAAGACTTAAAAAATATTTTGAACAGTGATGTTATGAGTGATATAGAAGGTATGCAATTATATCTTGAATATGAGATGATTAAAAATAAAATCATGATAAAAATAAATGCTTTTGCAGGGTATGGAGGACTTATCCACGATTTTAAAAACTATCTTTTAAGGGGAGAAGATAAAACATATCAAAAATTTATTTTAAATTATAAAAAGCTAAATATACTTATAAATGAATATTTAATGTTAGAGTCAACACCTCAAGAAGTTGAATTACTAAATATAATAAAAAGCACTTTTACACAATATAAAAATAATTTAGATAAACTAAGTAATGATAAAAGTATAAAGATAAAAGATAAATTAGTAAAAGTAGATGATACATTAGCAATTAATGCCTTAAATAAACTATCTTCGAGTTTAGTTAATGTTAAAGCAGATAAATGGTACGAAATTGCAACAAAATTAATTAATAAACTCTCACATCTTGAAAATAAAGTAGTTAAAAATGTACTAGAAGAGATAGATAAAAATATTAATAAAATTATAATCTCATTAAGTTTATTAATATTTACAACTATAACACTGTTGATAATATCAATTTTATTATCATACATATATATAAAAAATATCCTAACAAGACTTAAACTTATAGAAGGTGCACTAGTTGATTTTTTAAATTATGTAAAAAATAAAAAAAATAAATTTACATTAATAAAAATGACTGAAAATGATGAGCTTACTTTAATCGCAAATGTTCTCAATAATAGTATGAAACAAACAGATTCTCATATAACAACTGAGATAAGTAAAAATAGAGAAAAAGATCAATTATTATTATATAAATCACAAGAACAAGAGATATACTTAAATACTGTAATAGAATCAAACAATAGTGCTATTATAGCAATTGATACAAATGGAAAAATTACTACATATAATAAAAAAGCAGAGGAGATGTTTATGTGGACTAAGGAGGAGATGTTAAATACAAAAAATCTTTTAGAAATTATTCCTCCAGAGTATAAAAAAGCACATGAAATTGCATGCAGAAAGTTTTTTTCTTCTGGGGATTCATGTGGAATTATAAATAATGTACACGAACTTGAAGGCCTAAGAAAAAATGGAGAAATATTTCCAATTAAAATCTCATTTGGTGGAACTTACATTCCTCAAAAATCTATAGTGGTAGCAAGCATAATTGATTTGACTAAGGAAAAAGAGCAAGAAGCTTTAGGGGAAAGATTAGAGCTTGAAGTGCTAAAAAGAACTAGAGAATTAGAGATTGCAAGTAGAGCAAAATCTGAATTTTTAGCAAATATGTCACATGAAATACGAACACCATTAAATGGGATTATAGGCTTTATAGATATATTGTATAAAAATGAATCTAACCAACAAAAGCGAGAGAAATTAGGAATTATTAAAGAATCTGGATATTCATTATTAACCATAATAAATGATATTTTAGATTTTTCTAAATTAAATAAAAATAAGCTTTTAATAGAAAAGATACCAATTAGAACAAAGAATATTTTTGTTCATGTTATATCACTGTTTTTTGATAAAGCAAATGAAAGAAATATATCGATAGCTTTTAATATTGATGAAAAATTACCAGAAAAAATATTAGGTGATTCAACACGAATAAAACAAGTCTTTTCAAACTTATTAAGCAATGCTATAAAGTTTTCTAATCCAGATAGTGAGGTAGAAGTAAATGTTAAATTTATTAAGGAAAAAAATGAAATATGTTGTGCGATTATAGATACAGGCAAAGGGATAAAAATGGATAATTTAAATTCTATTTTTAAATCGTTTGAACAAGAAGATGGTAGTATAACAAGAATGTATGGTGGAACAGGATTAGGTTTGTCAATATCAAAGTCTCTCATTGAATTAATGAATGGCAGGCTAGATGTGGAAAGTGAGATAGGAAAAGGGAGTAAATTTTCTTTTTATTTACCTGTATATGATGCAAGTAATTATGAAATAACTGGTAGTGATAATACTGCAAAAAAACTAAAAGGTAAAATATTAATCGCAGAGGATAATAAAACAAATCAGATATTGTTAAGTGTTCTTTTAGATGATTTAGGACTTGATTATGAAATTGTAAATGATGGATTAGAAGCTGTAGAAGCTGTAAAAAGAAGTGAATTTAATCTTATTTTAATGGATGAAAATATGCCAAATATGAGTGGTATTGAGGCTACGAAAATAATAAAAAAACTAGAAACTAGAAATAAAATTCCAATTTTAGCTGTTACAGCAAATGCAATAAAAGGTGATAGAGAGAAATTTTTAGAAGCTGGAATGGATGACTATATATCAAAACCTATCAATGCAAATAAACTAAAAACCATGATAAAAAAATATATATGAGTAAAAATGAAACATGTTAATTAATCTAAATAATTTTTATGTAGTAATTCGTAACAGTGATTAGTTCAACCACCATCAAACATATATATTTAATACTCTTTTCGTTATAATCCAATCAACTGTTTTTTGTGAAAATATTTAAAATATTTCAGTTAAATAACTGCTATTTTTGAGTGTTTAAAAACAATAATAATTAAAAGGTAGATTATATGGAACATATTAATACTGCAAATCCATATTTTGGTGTATTTGTACTTTTTATTGTAACCTTTGGTGCATTTATGGCAACAACGGCAATAGCTCGCTTAGCTAGTCGTGCTTTAGCAGCTAAAGATAATGAAAAGATAAAATTATCAGTTTATGAGTGTGGACCAGAGATAACAAAACAACCAAATAGAATCTCTCCTCAATTCTATCTATTTGCATTACTTTTTTTACTGTTTGATGTAGAGATTGTTTTTATGTTCCCGTGGGCAGTTAATTTTAAACTACTTGGCTGGTTTGGTTTTGCTGAGATGTTAATGTTCATTTTATTATTAACAATTGGTTTTATATATGCATGGAAAAAAGGAGCGCTTGAATGGCACAACATAAAGTAAATTATACGAAAGATGGTGGCTTGCCAGTTGCACTTACTAGTATTGATAAGATTGTAAATTGGGGTCGTTCTAACTCAATTTGGGCATTGACTTATGGTCTTGCCTGTTGTGGTATTGAGATGATGGCATCTGGTGCTTCAAGATATGACTTTGACCGTTTTGGAACTATTTTTAGAGCTTCTCCTCGTCAAGCTGATGTTATGATTGTAGCTGGAACTCTTACAAAAAAACATGCTGAGTTTATCAAAAGACTTTATGACCAAATGACAGAGCCTAAATGGGTAATATCTATGGGTTCATGTGCTAATACTGGTGGTATGTTTAATACATACTCAACAGTTCAGGGTGTAGATAGACTTATCCCCGTTGATTTATATCTTCCTGGTTGTGCACCTCGTCCTGAAACACTTCAGTATGGTGTAATGTTACTACAGAAAAAAATCCGTGCAAATAGTGCATCTAAAGCACAAAAAGCAAAAAGGTTAATGTAATGAGAGCATATACACCAAAAGATGATGTACAGAAAAAATCATACTATACAGATAGATTTTTTGTCTCCCCACAGGTACCTAAGAGTTCTGTAGAGAGTGATGAAGTTTTTGCTAAAGATTTAGAAGTAATTCAGTCTAAATTTGAAGTAAGTGAGGCTTATATTCAAGTTGAGCAGATGGTTATATTTATTAAACCAGAAGATAACTATAAAGTACTAGAACTTATGAAAAATAAGCTTGAGTATACTCAACTATCTGAATTAAGTGCTGTTGACTGGCTTGCAAAAGAGAATCAATTTGAAGTTTTTTATCAAATGTTAAGTATGAATAAACGTAAACGTATTCGTGTAAAGATGTTTATAGATAAAGATGAAGCTGTTAACTCTGTTGAAAAATTATTTCGCTCAGCTGATTGGTCTGAGCGTGAGATGTTTGATATGTTTGGTATAGAAGCTAATGCTCATCCATTTATGAAAAGAATTCTTATGCCATATGACTGGCAAGGTTTTCCTCTTCTTAAAACTTATCCACTTCAAGGTGATGAGTTTGCTGCTTGGTACGAAGTAGATAAGATTTATGGAAAAGAAGCAAGAGATATTATTGGACCTGAACTTCGTGATACTGCAAAAGTTGATCGTTATGATTCTCAAAGATTTGCTCGTCTCGGTCATGAAGTACCTAAGGGAACAAAAATTACTGGAAATGAACCTAAGAATGAACAAAGCTACCAAGAAGAGGGTGGTGTTTTCTTAATTAAAAAATTCAATAAAAAAGATTCGGTCATTGTTGATGACCCTCAAAGATAAGGTGGTAAAAATATGGCACAAGTAAAAAATAGATTAAATCCATTTTTTGAAAATATCACTTTTGATAGAGACGATAATGAACTTATATTAAATTTTGGTCCTCAGCATCCATCTGCTCACGGTCAGCTTCGTTTAATGCTTCATCTTCAACAAGAGCAAATTGTAAAAGCTCATCCAGATGTTGGATATCTTCATCGTGGGATGGAAAAGATGGCTGAAAACATGATTTATAATGAATTTATGCCTACAACAGATCGTATGGATTATATCGCTTCATCTTCAAACAATTATGGATTTGCATTAGCAGTTGAGAAGCTTATAGATGTAGAGGTTCCTCGTCGTGCTAAAGTGATTCGTATGATGCTTTTAGAGATTAATCGATTAATGTCTCACTTGTTTTGGTTAGCAACAACAGCACTTGATATTGGTGCAATGACCGTTTTTCTTTTTGCATTTCGTGAAAGAGAATACCTTATGGATATTATTGAGGGTTATTGTGGAGCTAGACTTACACATTCAGCTATTCGTATTGGTGGTGTTCCACTGGATATTCAAGATAGTTTTATAGCTCAACTTAGAGTATTTTTAGATAAATTACCTCAAAATATTAAAGATTATGAAGATTTACTTGATACAAACCGTATTTGGCTTATGAGAATGGAAGAGGTAGGTGTAATTTCAACAGAGATGGCACTATCATGGGGTTGTACAGGTCCAATGCTTAGAGCATCAGGTGTGAAATGGGATATTCGTAAAGAAGAACCATATGAGCTTTATGATGAAGTGGAATTTAATGTTCCATGGTCTGATAAAGGTGATAACTTTGGTCGTTACCGTATATATATGGAAGAGATGAGAGAGTCTGCTAAGATTCTTTATCAAACTATAGACATGTATCAAGAGTGTGTCAAAAATAATCAAACAGAATTAATGGCACATGCTCCTAAGTATGTTTCAGCTCCAAAATTAGACATAATGACTCAAAATTATTCACTTATGCAACATTTTGTTCTTGTAACTCAAGGGATGAGACCACCAGTAGGAGAAGTTTATATTGCAACTGAATCACCAAAAGGTGAGCTTGGTTATTATATTAACTCTCAAGGTGGACCATATCCATATAGACTAAAAGTTCGTGCTCCATCTTTTTGGCATACAGGAATTTTAACTGATCTTTTACCTGGTCACTATATTCCAGATGTTGTTTCTATTATTGGTACTACAAACATTGTATTTGGAGAGGTTGATCGCTAATGAAAAGATATGATTTAAGAAAACTAAAAAATAAGTTTGAACCTAAAATGAAAGAGATTTTAGCAGCTCATAAAGCTGGCGAAGTTGCAATATTTTTATTTGAAATTGGAGATTTTACTCCTATTCAAAGATCTGCAGATGTAGTAAAAGAGTGTGGTTATGAGTTACTAAACTCTTTAACATTTAACGAAGTCGACTGGACTATCGTAGCAAAAAAATAGGAATGCAATTTGAGTAAAGTATATTTTTCTACTTGGAATGGTGAGCTGATAAACAATATCAACAAGCCAGAAGATGAGTGGGAAGAATCAGCGTATAATCTACCAGCACAGTATGATGACCACCGTGACTCTAAAGCCTTTATTGGTTGGGATGGTGTTGCTCTATTTGATAAAGATGTAGATGTTATTCGCTTAGCTATGGAGTATGCTGCACAGTATCAAGAGTATTCTGAAGCATGTGGAAGATGTGCACCTGGTAGATGGGGTGGACAAATTCTTTATGATCAGTTAGATAAAATTGCTCGTGGTGAAGGTTCTATTGCAGATATGGATCACTTAAAAGAAATTGGTTCAAGTATGCAAGTCACTTCAAAATGTGAGATAGGAAAAACTGTTCCAAATCCTATATTGGATCTTATGACACATTTTGAAGATACTTTTATGGAGTGTATAAACGAGCAAAAAAAATCAAAACATTATGATGATGAGATTGGTTATATTGCAAAAATAACATCTCCGTGTTCTGATGCTTGTCCAGCT
>JAFLJV010000175.1 GCA_022712845.1 Sulfurimonas sp.
GCATCTACAGAGAATACGACATCAGAGGGATTTTTGAAAAAGAGTTAAATGAGCAAAGTGTTGTTCGTATAGGTTATGCATTGGCTTCTAAGATTAGTGGCGAGTATGTAGCTGTTGGTTACGATGCTAGAAGTCATTCGCCTATTCTTTTTGAGTATCTTGTTCATGGACTTAATGCTGGTGGTAAAAAAATTCTTGGGATGGGGCTTGTTCCAACTCCTGTGAATTATTTTACAAACTATCAAGAGTGGGCAGTAGATGGTATTAGTATAACTCCATCTGCTTCTATTATGATTACAGGTTCACATAACCCTAGTGAATACAATGGTTTTAAAATTACTATAGATAAAGCTCCATTTTTTAGTGAAGATATTTATGCTCTTGGTCGTGAATGTGAAAGTATGGAATTTCCAACTAAAGTAGAGCGTGATGTAACTGAGATAGATGCA
The DNA here is from genome assembly GCA_022712845.1 of Sulfurimonas sp. The sequence continues at coordinate 450 of JAFLJV010000175.1, forward strand.
AACACTAGGTACATAGACTTTTTAGTAAATGAATTTCAACACTTAAAAGCGATGGATACAAACATAGTTTATGATTGTGGGAATGGTGTAGCTGGTGTTGTAACTGAAGATATTTTCTCAAAACTTGAGTTAAAAACTAGAGGGATTTATGTTGAGCCTGATGGAACTTTTCCAAATCATCATCCAGACCCATCAGTTGAACACAACCTTATAGATGTTAAAAAACTTTTAGCAGATGGTGGAGATATAGCTTTTGCATACGATGGTGATGCTGATAGAATCGCAGTTTTAACTCATAAGAACAATATAAAAGGCGATATGATGGCTCTTTTATACTCTATGAAGATGGATAAACCAACTGTAATCGGTGAAGTTAAATGCTCCCAAGTTATGTACGATGAGTTAACTAAGCGTGGATGTAAAGCTATTATGTACAAAACTGGTCATTCAAACTTAAAAGTAAAGATGAAAGAAACAGGTGCAGAGCTTGCTTGTGAAGTGAGCGGACATATATTTTTCAAACATCGTTATTTTGGTTATGATGATGCAATATATGCAACTCTTAGAATGTTAGAACTTATCTATGATGGAATTGATTTAGATGCAGAACTTGCAGAACTTCCACATGTTTTCTCTACTGAAGAGATAAAAGTAGAGACTACAGAAGAAGAAAAATTTAAAATTATTGATAGAGTTAAAGTACTTTTACAAAACCCACCAAAAAGCTTTCCAACTATAAAAGATATCATTGATGTAGATGGTGTTCGTATCAATTTTGAGAATGGTTGGGGATTAGTTCGTGCGAGTAATACTACCCCTGTTTTAGTTACTAGATTTGAATCTACTATAAAAGAAAAAGCTATAGAATATGAAAAAGCAATAAATGATTTAATTATGGAAGCTAAAAACTCTATATAATATTAAATTTTATTTTATTGTATGGTATAAATTTAATTAAGTCGAAGATGATGAATTACAAAAACAATTAAAAATAGTTCAAAAAACAGGTGTAAAATTCAATGCTTGTGTTGTTTGTAGTGATGATTACGGTATTTCAGATAAATTAAAAACTTTAGGTATTGAACTTATTCATGCAGGAGAGATGTTAACACAAGCACTTCAAAGTGATGATATTAAAGTTATCACATTTTAAGTACATTTAAATTCATTACTTGCATATTTTAATAACTTTTCAGCACTATTTTTGTATAATTGCACATTAATTTATCCAAGAAGGTATCCCAATGCGCGGTTATAAAATTTTTGCAGGTACTGCAAGTATAGATTTTGCAAAAGAGATTTGTAAAGTTCTAGATGTCCCTCTAGCTAAAGCTGAAACAAAGACATTTAGTGATGGTGAAATTTCAGTTCAAATTGCTGAGAGTGTTCGTGGTCGTGATGTATTTATAGTTCAATCAACAGGTGCTCCATCAAATAATAACTTAATGGAACTCCTTATTATGACAGATGCTCTTCGACGTTCATCTGCTCAGAGTATTACTGCTGTTGTTCCTTACTATGGGTATGCAAGACAAGATAGAAAAGCTGCTCCTCGTGTGCCTATTACAGCAAGACTTGTTGCTGATATGTATGAAACTGCTGGAATAGACAGAGTTGTAACAATGGATTTACATGCTGGTCAAATTCAAGGTTTTTTCAATATTCCTGTTGATAATCTTTATGGTTCAATAACTTTTGAACAGTATATAAAAAGTAAAAACCTTAAAAACCCAATTATCGCTTCTCCAGATATTGGTGGTGTCGCAAGAGCTAGATATTTTGCAAAAAGAATGGGTTTGGAGATGGTTATAGTTGATAAGCGTCGTGAAAAAGCAAACGAAAGTGAAGTGATGAATATTATCGGTGATGTTAAAGGTTATGATGTAATTATGATTGATGATATGGTTGATACTGCTGGAACTATGGTTAAAGCCGCAACTGCACTTAAAAATAATGGTGCTTCGTCAGTTATGGCTTGTGCAACTCACGCTGTTCTTAGTGGAAATGCGTATGAAAATCTAAAAAACAATGAACTTGATGAGCTAATTGTAACAAATACACTAGACTCTAAACAACATGAAAAAATCAAAGTACTAACAGTAGCCCCACTTTTTGCAGAGGTAATTCGTCGTGTTTATCATAATGAAAGTGTTAACTCACTTTTTGCATAAACAATAACTTTATCTTCAACTTGAAGTTGTAAATATTTTACAGCTTTAACTTCTTTCTATGAATTACTTTAAGTAACATTATATTTATTTATATAAACTGTTTAAAAATAAAACTTTATTTTATTCTTTATTAAGTTTTATTATATAAAACTATTTTCTATTTATCTGTCAAAAAATAAATAATAAAAAAAGGATTTAATATATGTCAAGTATAGTACTTAAACAATGTTTTATGAAACATAATGCAAATAGATATTACAGAAGAAATTCTGAAGATGTCGTTATTGGAACAATTGGTGAAAAAAGATCACCAATATTTGGGTGTAATTATATTGAAGCGGAAAGAGAATTATCTCCTACAAAAATTGGAGAGGTTGACTCAGATGTTTATGATATTGATACAATAAAAACAAAAGGTTCTAACTTAAACTTAAACTTAAGCGTTATTGTTCAAGGTGCCCCTGTTAACCTTACAGCAGCTAATATTAATGCAACAGTTAAAAAAGCAAAATTAAAACTTGTAAAATTTCATGTTAATAATGGAGATATGCTAGACGCTATTAATAACTCTAAAACAAGAAGAAAGCAATTGAAATTATGGGGTAAGAAAGCTAGAGTAGTACATGAAATATTTGTTGTTATGGAAGCTAAATTATCAGAAAAATTTAATAACAAATTTAATTTAGACCTATCTATAGGCGTTAAAGGTATGGAAATAGAAATTGGTGGTTCAACCTCTAGTGATAAAATGACAACTATAACATTATCTGAGGGTACTTGTTTTGCATACTCTTTACTTAAAGTAAAATGGAATAAGAAAAAAACAGAAGTAATAGACTTAGACGATGATCCATGGGGTATAGGCTAAATCTATACTAATATATTATAAACTCAAATAATAGAAATACTTATTAAATTAAGTATTTCTATCTAGATTACTTCATTTTAAATATAACCAATAAACTTATCATTGTTTTTTAGATAAATAGCTTAACAACTCTATCAGAACATTTTTTGTATAATCCCATAATTATTTCTAAATAGGACAAATTTTTTGAAAAATATTAGAAACTTTTCTATTATCGCGCATATTGACCATGGTAAAAGTACTTTGGCTGATCGTATTATCCAAGAGTGTGGCTCTGTAAGTGATCGTGAGATGGGTACTCAGATGATGGATACTATGGATATCGAACAAGAACGTGGGATTACCATCAAGGCTCAAAGTGTTAGACTTGACTATGTAAAAGATGGTGAGCATTATATACTAAATCTTATAGATACACCAGGTCATGTTGATTTCTCTTATGAGGTTAGCAAATCATTAGCTTCTAGCGATGGCGCCCTTCTTATTGTGGATGCGGCTCAAGGTGTAGAAGCTCAAACAATTGCAAATGTTTATTTAGCTGTTGATAATGACCTTGAACTTATCCCAGTTATTAACAAAATCGACTTGCCAGCAGCTGACCCTGATAAAGTGGCAGATGAAATTGAGACAAGTATCGGAATTGATGCTACTGATGCGTGTTTAGTGTCTGCAAAAACGGGTGTTGGTATTCGTGAACTTATAGACTCTATAGTTGAGCGTATTCCTGCACCAGTTGGAAATCCTAATGAGACTACTAAAGCTATCATTTATGACTCTTGGTTTGATCAATATCTTGGTGCCTTAGCCTTGGTGCGTGTTTTTGATGGAGAGATAAAGAAAAATCAAAATATTAAACTTATGAGCAACGGTGAAGAGCATCAAGTTCTTGACTTAATGTATCCACATCCACTTAAAAAAATTAAAACTCCAACTATTAAATGTGGTGAGATAGGTATAGTTGTTCTTGGTCTTAAAGAGGTAAGAGTAATTAATGTTGGTGATACAATTACTGATGCTAAAAATCCTGCTCTGGAGCCTGTTGGAAAGTATGAACCAGCTAAACCATTTGTATTTGCTGGAATTTTTCCAATAGATACAGACAAGTTCGAAGACTTAAGAGATGCACTAGATAAACTAAAACTAAATGATTCTTCTCTTTCTTATGAGCCAGAGACTTCTGTAGCACTTGGCTTTGGCTTTCGTGTTGGTTTCCTTGGTATGCTTCACATGGAGGTTGTAAAAGAGCGTTTAGAAAGAGAGTTTAATCTTGACCTAATTGCTTCTGCACCTTCAGTTATTTATAATGTATATTTAAATAATGGTGACTTTGTAAATGTTCAAAATCCATCAGAACTTCCCGAAATTAATAGAATAGACAGAATAGAAGAACCTTATGTAAGAGCGACAGTAATTACTCCAAGTGAATACCTTGGAAATATTATAACTCTTTTGATTAATAAGCGTGGTGCACAAACTAAAATGACTTATCTTAATGAAGATAGAGTTATGCTTGAGTATGAAGTACCAATGAATGAGATAGTCATGGATTTTTATGATACTCTAAAGTCAATTTCTAAAGGTTATGCTTCATTTGATTATGAGCCTATTGGTTTTAGAGAAGGTGATCTTGTTAAACTAGATATTAAAGTAGCAGGAGAAGCTGTAGATGCACTAAGTATCGTTGTTCCACGAACACAAGCTCTATCACGCGGTCGTATTTTAGTTAAAAATATGAAAGAGCAAATTCCAAGACAACTTTTTGAAGTTGCTGTTCAAGCCTCACTTGGCTCTCAAATCATTGCTCGCGAAACTGTAAAATCTATGGGTAAAAATGTTACTGCAAAATGTTATGGTGGAGATATTACTCGTAAAAGAAAACTCTTAGAAAAACAAAAAGCTGGTAAAAAAAGAATGAAGTCTATCGGTAAAGTACAACTTCCTCAAGAAGCATTTATGTCAGTTTTAAAGATGGACTAATATGTTTGTAAATGCTTCTCTTTGCGATAGCAATAGCTTGAGTGAGAGGAATTGTAATTGGGACTTGTTCCAATTACAAGGAGACCATCAAATAGACCTTATGTCTGTACTTAAAATGGACTAGAAGATAAACTATGAAATGTATGATGTGTGAAGAGTTTTCACTTTCACACATTTGTCAAAACTGTCAAGAACTATTTTTACAACCTTCACTTTATAAAAGAAAAATCTCAAATAATATTGAAGTTATCTCGTTTTATAAATATAAAGAGATAAAAAAACTACTTCATACCAAACATACGGACTTAGGTTTTTATATCTATACTATTCTTGCTAAAAACTCTTTAATTAAATTTGCATCAGAGTTTAAATTTGACTCACAAATTGTATCTATTGGAATTGATGATAATGTAAATAATGGCTACTCTCATACTGCTATATTAAATAATTCTCTAAAAAGTAAATATATAAAACCTAAGTTCAATAAACTAAGATCTAAAAATAGTATCTCTTACTCAGGAAAAAGTAAAGAGTTTAGAATCATGAATCCAAGAGATTTTCAAGTAAAAAATTTTAATGAAAGTGAGGTAATTTTAATAGATGATATTATTACAACAGGTTCAACTCTAAAGCAAGCCATACAAACTTTAAAACAAAATAATAAAGAAGTTCTTTTTTGCTTAACTTTAGCAGATGCTTCTTTAAAATAATATGTCAGAATAATTTTATTTTACTGTATAATGTTTTTTATAATGTTTTTTATAATGTTTGGAGACTTCTATGCCTTTAAAAAATAAGTATAAAATTGTTGATACACTTTACGAGACTAGTAGTAGCGTTGTAAATAGAGCTACGCGATTAAGTGATAATAAATCATTTATTATTAAAACCTTAAAAACAAATGATGAAAAAGCTATATTAAAGTACGTTAATGAAGAAAAAGTACTATCAGGATTAAAGCACAAAAATATTGTTAAATTATCTGAGATAATATCTCTCCCATCAAAACGTATACATATTTTTGAAGATATAAATGGAACTTCTCTTTATGAACTTTTACTGATAAAAAAATTTACAACTTCTGAAATACTTGACATTGCATTAACTATTGCTAAAGTTATAAAATTTTTACACCAGAAAAACATCCTTCATCTAAAAACTAATCCAAAAAATATAATTTACAATGCTCAAACAAAAGATATTCAACTTATTGATTTCTCAGAGTCAATACTAAAAAAAAACTACCTTAGTGCTACTATAAATACTACTGAAAATTTAGGAGATTTATTTTATTTAGCACCAGAACAAACTGGACTTACGCAACAAAAAATTGATTTTAGAAGTGATTTATATAGTTTTGGTCTAACTCTTTATAATCTTTTTTTAGGTACTACACC